>JAAXIA010000098.1 GCA_012270595.1 Rhodanobacteraceae bacterium
CCGTACAACGTACAATGCGGCGGATGCATTGTGTCGGGCCGTTAGCTCAGTTGGTAGAGCAGTAGACTTTTAATCTATTGGTCCCGAGTTCGAGTCTCGGACGGCCCACCAAGATTTCCCCCGTGCGGTGTGAGCCGTATGGGGTTTTTTATCTGGATATCAAGATTCCCGGCGGGAGTGCCTGCTTGTCTTTAGTAGTTTAGTGCGTCCATAAAACCTGACTGAACTGAAAAATGGGCTGACACATGCCTTGACAGATTTTTCAGCGCATGAAACACTGCGAAGCTGAATGCAGCTTAAGGCTGACGACCAGGCCCCCTTCTCATCTGGCACCAGGTTCCCGGTACTGGTGTTTCCTTGAGAAGGTGGCTTCCTTTGATGTAACCCATTTTTTTAGCTAGTCGATGTGATGAGATGATGAAATTCGCAGTGAAAGTGGCAGTCCTGGGCGTGATACTTTGTTGTTTAAATGGTTGCGCTACCCTGTTCGGTAATAAAAACCGTCAGGTTAGGATTACATCTGTTCCGAATGGTGCCAGTGTGTACCTGGACGGCTCGGAGATAGGAAAAACACCGCAAATGATCACAGTGAATGATCCCATGAATCCTCCGCAGATTCGGTGCAGTAAACCCGGCTACTACTCTCGTTATTTAACTCCACAGACCAAATTCCAGACGATTGGCTTGTTGAATCTATTTAATTTAGGGGGTTTTATTATTGATTATATCACTGGGGATATGAAGAGCGTTCCATCAGCATTGAATTTTACCCTCTCTAAAAGATCCAGATAGATATTAATCATGGGTGGGTTTTCAATGCGCAGCTTCAAATGCAATGTTCCAGGAGCGTGTAAGATGAAGAAAACGGGCGTGATGGGTGTCACGCCCGTTTTCTGGATCAGCCTTGCTGTTTTCTCCCGTCAGTAAGCAGTGCCCTGTCTTCCGTAAGCGGCCAGAACGGTGCATGCCTGCTCACGCAAAATATCACGTTGCAGGCTAATGGCGTAGCGCTCCAGTTTTCTGATCCAGTCCTCTGGTAAGGGGCCTTCATCGAAGTGGCTAAGGGTTTCCACATCTTCTTTCCGCGCGCCAATAAGCAACGTGTCAATGCCGGCCCATATGATGGCACCATAGCATTGGCAGCATGGCTGGGCGCTGGTGGCCAGGGTATAACGCCTGCCTTCTGCGTTTAATCTGCAGCGACCAAGGTGTTGCTGGGCCAGCATGCAGGCGAGGATTTCGGCATGCGCGATGGAGCAATGTTGTGGCACGACGCGATTGCAGGCGGCGGCAATCAGGCGATGCTGCTCATCGAATACGGCGGCACCAAATGGGCCACCGTCACATTGGGTGATATTTTGTTGCGCCAGTGCGATGGCTAGCGTCATCTTTTCTTCGTTGCCGGGATAGCGTTTGCTGGTGTCTGCAATATCGTGAATCCACGCCGGCAGAGTGAGGTGAATGTGTGAGGGTAGCATCGATAGGGGAGTCTTTTAAAAAAAACCGCTACTTTTTTACCATTTCGCGAGCCTTTGCTGCAAAACCCATGGCATTAAATACTACAGGGGCAAGACCTTATCTGTTAGCTTCGCCTTTCAGTCTGGGGCACGGTGTGGACGGTGGAAAACATACTTTATGCGTCATTTAACCCGCCATAAAACGCCTGGACTTAAGCGACTCGCCAGCACGGATCGCGCAATGACGACACCCATATGGTTGAACGGTATTTTTTTTGTTCTTACGCGGCTTGTTTCAATCATGAAAAATGATTTTTCGAGTGGCCCTTAAGCTTCACGTAAAGTGACGATGCGATTAAATACCGGATTCGCGTGGGAGTGATCAACCCGATCGGCGACAAAATAGCCGATACGCTCAAACTGGAAGCGTTGTTCCGGAAGGGCAATGGCGGCAGATGGTTCTAGCCATGCGCGTAGTACCTGTTTGGCGTGTGGGTTGATATGCGTTGTCCACGGTGTTCCATCGGTTTCGTCGTCGGGAGCGGCAACATTGAACAGGCGATGGAACAGGCGCACTTCGGTGACCACCGCTGATCTGGCATCGACCCAGTGGATGGTGCCTTTTACCTTACGGTTGGCACCGGGCAAACCATGGCGTGACTGCAGGTCCAGTGTGGCGTGCAGTGCCATAACCTTGCCATCCGCGTTCTTTATCACCTCGTTGCAACGCACGATACCGATGCCACGCAGCCTTACCTCCCCACCGGGTACCAGGCGTTTGAAACCCTTGGGCGGGTTCTGGGAAAAATCATCCTGTTCGATCCATAACTCGCGTGAAAACACTACCTCGCGCTTGCCAAAGCTTTCATTTTTTGGATGATTGGCGAGCCTCAGCCGCTCTTCGTGGCCCTGCGGTATATTGGTGATCAGCAGCTTGATTGGATGCACTACGGCCATGCGGCGCGGCGCGTTGGCGTCCATATCCTCTCGGATGCAGTTTTCGAGGACGGCGTAGTCAATCACGCTATTTTGTTTGGATACGCCAGTGCGTTCGATCAACAGACGAATACTGGCAGGGGTGAAACCACGGCGACGTAAACCGCGCAGGGTGCTCATGCGTGGGTCGTCCCAGGATTCCACATAACCTTCATTTACCAGTTGGGCGAGCTTACGCTTGCTGGTGATGCAGTAGCTGAGATTGAGACGCGAGAATTCAATTTGCCGGGGGCGCAGTGGTGTGGTTTCTATTCCTTTACTGCGTAATGATTGCCATAGTTCGGGGTGGCCAGGCAGGTCAACTTTGTCCACACACCAGTTGTACAAAGGACGGTGGTCCTCGAACTCCAGCGAGCATAGCGAGTGGGTGATGCCTTCCAGTGCGTCAGAAAGCGCGTGAGCGAAATCGTACATGGGGTAGATGGGCCAGACATCGCCGGTGTTTGGGTGGCGCACTTTGCGGATGCGATACAAGGCAGGATCGCGCAAGTTGATATTGCCGGAGGCCATGTCGATTTTTGCCCGTAGTGTCTTGCTTCCGTCGGCAAATTCACCATGGCGCATGCGCTTAAACAGGTCGATGTTTTCTGCTGTATCACGGTTGCGAAAGGGTGAGTTGCGACCAGGCTCGGTGAGCGTGCCACGGTAGGCGCGAATCTCGTCAGCGGAAAGGTCATCCACATAGGCAAACCCGTTTTCGATCAAACGTATGGCGGCCTTATAAAACACCTCAAAGTAATCCGAAGCGTGACGTAGCTGGTGCCAGTCGTAGCCTAGCCAGCACACGTCTTCCTTGATGGCGCTGATGAATGCGGGATCTTCTTTGCCTGGATTGGTATCGTCCAGCCGCAGGTTGCACCAGCCACCAAATTCGCGGGCAATGCCAAAAGAAAGACAAATTGCTTTCGCGTGGCCGATGTGTAGATAGCCATTGGGTTCTGGCGGGAAGCGGGTGTGAATACTGGCATGCCGGCCACTAGCCAGGTCGTCACGGATGATCTGACGGATGAAATCGCGCGTCATTGAAGGGGCAGAGGATTCGGTATGAAGTTCACTAGACATCGTAAAGCTGCGGGTCGGGGTGATCATAATGTGGAGGTCAGTTTAACCGCTCGGCAGGTTTTTCTGCAGACGTGGGGTGTAATGCCTATTGTGCTTCGATGGCCTTGCTCTCGGCTTCACGGCTTGCTTCACCGGCATGAGGCAGATTTGCGAGCATGTACGCGATAGATATTTTCCAGCTACTCCATGGACAGCAAGATTGACCATATTGAGATGAAGATCAAATCGCTAGGGAATCCCTGATCAATGGATGTTCTGAGCAAGCTCACCCAAGCCAGCCATGCCTGCCGACTTCGATGATGGATTTCTCCGCTTCCACCGCTGCGTTTCTGGGCCTTTTTGGCTT
>JAAXIA010000053.1 GCA_012270595.1 Rhodanobacteraceae bacterium
AAAGGGCCAGTCGAAGATTACCCAGTAAATCTGGTGAATTATTTTTCAAGAGTCGAGCGCAAATGGGTTGCCATGGGTGGAATGCCGCACAACGCGAAAATGTATGGCTTTTATGATCCGGAAAACCCCGAAACTGATACCGGAACAGCGCCCTTCAATCCTGGATTCATCCGACATATTTGGAGCGGTAAGCGATTGTCTCGGGTGGAAGCTTTTGCTGCCTACCAGAAAAAACTTGATCCAGGCGGTATGTTTTGTGGCAGCTATGGCCGACTGCTTGGTATTTGCAAGTAAGCTGGTGAGCGATAACGGGCACCTATACCGTCTCCCTTTCTGATGACTATCAAAAATGCTCATCAGGTGGATCATGTTAGAAGTATCAATCAAGCTAACATTTTGGAGCATCATGTGAATCTTCATGCCATTGCTGAAAATAACCCTGCCTTCAAGTCATTTATTGATGTGGCGCCTGATTCGGATTTCCCCATCCAGAACTTGCCGTTTTGTGTTTTTAAAACCGGGGAGATCATGGGTGGGCATATCGGAAGTCGTATTGGTCAATGGATTTTGGATCTTACCAGACTGGAGCAAGAAGGGTACTTCCAGGATACCCGTGTTAGCGGGAAGAATATTTTTCAACATGCAACGCTTAATCCTTTTATGGCCGAAGGGAAAGAGGCTTGCCGGGAAGTGCGGGCGCGGCTAAGCCAACTATTAAGGGATGAAAATCCGCAATTAAGGGATCACGCAAGCTTACGGAAACGTGTTTTAATTCCGGTCGAACAGGTCCATCCAGTGCTTCCAGTGGATATTGGAGGGTTTACCGATTTTTATTCTTCAAAGGAACATGCGACCAATCTTGGTCGCATGTTCAGGGGAAAAGATCAGCCACTTATGCCTAACTGGCTGCATTTACCAGTGGCTTATGATGGGCGCAGCAGCAGCATTGTTGTCAGTGGCAATGATGTACGTAGACCCATGGGGCAGACCAAACCTGATGCGGAAAAGCCACCGGTGTATGGTGCATGTAAAAAGCTGGACTTTGAGATTGAGCTGGGTTGCTTTATCGGGGCATCCAGCGCACAAGGTGAGCAGATCCCTGTCGGTGCTGCTCCAGATCACGTTTTTGGCATGGTTCTGTTTAACGACTGGAGTGCGCGTGATATACAGAGTTGGGAATATCAACCGCTGGGGCCTTTTCTGGGCAAGAATTTTTGTTCTTCCATTTCGCCGTGGGTGGTCACCCTTGATGCTCTGGAACCTTTCCGTGTTGCCGGTCCTGCGCAGGAACCACAGCCCTTGCCCTATTTACAGCACGAAAGGCTCTGGAATTACGATATTAATCTGTTTGTCGAGTTACAAAGCGGGGCGATGCATCAGGCACAGGTCATCTCTGCCTTGAATTTCAAGGCGATGTACTGGGACTTTTGCCAGCAACTGGCACACCATACCATCAACGGTTGCAAAATGCGCCCAGGGGATCTTTTTGCCTCGGGTACGGTGAGTGGCAAAACAAGAGGCGAATGCGGCAGCATGATAGAGCTATCATGGGGTGGTGCTGAACCGCTTAGGCTTTCCAGCGGAGAGGAACGCGCTTTTCTGGAAGATGGTGATCGTGTGACAATGAAAGCCTATTGTCAGGGAGATGGTTATCGGATCGGTTTTGGTGAGGTAACGGGAACGGTCATCCCCGCGCTGAATGCCGGTCAGCCTGCCTCTGTTTGATTCAAGGTAAAACCTTGAAGGATGTCATCAAACGTTCCAGGTGGCACAAGACCTGCCGTCTATCGCCACCTGTATTCTCATGGATCAAGGGTAAAAGCATTACCGTTTTATCTATGACGAAGCCATGTTGCGTTACTTTTATACACTGCTGATGTATTTGGTCACCCCGTTGATGATGTTACGTTTGCTGCTGCGCGTGCGATATCACAGCCACGATCGGCGGCGCTACCTGGAGCGCTTTGGCATATTTTCGGTATCGTCCCAGCTGTGCGGCTGCCTGTGGGTCCATGCCGTATCCATGGGGGAAGTCAATGCCGTTGCCTCGCTAGTTAGGGCCTTGCAGGAGCGTTACCCCAAGATCCCTCTGGTGTTGACCACGGTGACATCGACTGGTTCGGCTCAGGTCAGACAGCTATTCGGGGATGAGGTGTTCCATGTTTATCTTCCCTATGACTTGCCGTTTGCAGTAAGAGGTTTTTTGAAGCGATTGCGTCCTTGTCTGGGGTTGATCGTAGAAACTGAGATTTGGCCTAATCTGTACTTCGCCTGTCACCGGCAGGCCGTGGCGCTTATGATCGTCAATGCTCGGCTGTCAGAGCGCTCGCTGCGCAGTTACCGACCTTTTGTAGCGTTGCTGCGTTCGGTGTTGCGAGGGGTATACATCGCGGCCCAGTCGCGTCTTGATGCGGCGCGTTACCGTTACCTGGGTGCCGAGTCGTCACGAGTCATCGTCAGTGGCAACCTTAAGTTTGACATGCCTTTGCCGTGTGCCGCAGTGCACAAGGGTGAGGTACTACGTCAGCAATGGGGAGTAAAGAGGCCGGTATGGATGGCAGCAAGCACCCATGATGGGGAGGAGTCGCTTGTGCTGGCGGCACACCGTAAGGTGCTGGAACGGCAGCCAGATAGCTTGTTGCTGTTGGCAGCGCGCCATCCCGAGCGCTTTCGCTTGGTTGAGCAGATGGCACGTGACGCCGGTTTTTCGGTGGCGACGCGTGCGTTGCACGGTTTGCCGGGCAACGGGCATCAGGTATTTATCATCAACTCGATGGGCGAATTAATGCCATTTTATGCTGCCTCGCAGCTGGCGTTTGTAGGTGGTAGCCTGGTTCAGATTGGTGGGCACAATGTGCTCGAGCCAGCGGCACTTTCCAAGCCTTTTCTGGTTGGACCGTATACCTTTAATTTCAGGGAAATTGTGTCCGTTTTGATTGAAAAAAGGGGTGGGCGGCAGGTTGATGATGGTGTTCATCTGGTGGGGGAAGTGTGCCGTCTGCTGGCCGATCGCGCGCAGCGCGAACACATGGGCCGGTGCGCGCGCAATGTTTTCGACAGTCAGCGTGGCGCGGTAGATCGGGTGATGGGTTTGGTCGATAAGCTTTTACAGGGGACGCCTAAAGACGAGATGCTTAAAGACTAACGGACTGTTTTTATGCCCCTGTTTTGTTTTGATCTCACGGCACGCATTGCGGAAATAGCGTTAGTTAGGGGCTTCAGGGATGCCTGCTTATTGCAAGAGCATATTGATGTTTCTGAGATTCTTCATACTGGCGGTGCCGACGGTTTGTGCAAGCCGCAGTTTGTCCAGGATAAACTGCTGCCGGTTTTGTGAATAAATACTTTCGGACTGGGTGAGTGCCTGGATGGCCAGCAGCACATCAGTCATTGTCTTGGTCCCGACCTTGAAGCCAGCACGGGTCGCATCCAGCGTTTTTTGAGCGTACTCCACCGCGGCCTTTCCGGACTGTACCTGACTGATGCCGGCGATCACCAGGCGGTAGTAATTGAGGGCATCGCGTTTTACTTTGCGGCGCGTATTTTCCAGCACATCACGTGCCGCATCGCGCTGGTAGATGGACTGGCGCACCAGGGATAGGGTGTTACCACCGGAGAAGATCGGCACGCTGAGGCTAAGACCAATAACGGTCTGATAGCGGCCATTGCCGGGAATGCCGGCAGCCGAGGCGCGTTGCAACCAGGTGGTGTTTTTGCCGCGCGATACCGAGGCATTGAGTTCGGGCAGATGCTCCGCTCTGGCGGCTTTGATGCGCTCTTGAGCGGCATTGACTGCGTTGCTCTGGGCGATCAGCTGGGGGTTGTTTTTCAAGGCTTTTTCCACCCATACCTTGGGATTGGCCGGGGTGGGTGCGTTCAGTAGTAAATTGCCATGCAGTCTCTTGAGCGTACCCAAAGGGTTGCCGGTGATCTGGATGAGTGCTTCTCGTGCATCGTTAAGCAAGTTTTGCGCTGCAAGTGTCTTTGCTTTGGCGCTTTCGTAATAAGATCTGGCCTGGTAGACATCGGTGATGGCAGAAAGCTTGACTTTGAAGCGCTGACTGGCCTGTTCGTACTGCTGTTTATAAGCGTTTTCGTTGGCTCTTGCGTAGGATAGCTTGTCCTGTGCCGTGAGCACATTGAAGTAGGCGGTGGCTACACGCACATAAAGGTTCTGCTCGGCGGCAGCGTAGCGTTCATCCTCGGCGTGGGCGCTGGCGTGAGCAGCGTGCAGGTTGTCGATTTGACTGAAGTTCATCACACTTTGGGTCAATGTGAAGGAAACATTACGGATGCGCGCATGGCCCATGCCGCTGTCTCTGAATTGACTGATGGATGAGTTATCCGCACCATGTTGCTGGCTTAGTTTGAGGCTAGCCGCCAGATGAGGTAGCAATGCTGATCTCGCCTGGTTGACGCCTTCGTGTGTGACCAAGCGTTGCGCATTGGCTTGGGCCAGTACGGGATCATTGACACGCGCCTGGCGGTATACGTCTAGTAAATCCTCTCCATAGCAGGGTAGGGTAATTGCCGTAAGGATCAGAGCAAGAGCAACGATTAAAAGCTTCAAGTGCATGGCTGGCCTCGCCAGGTCTTGTGGAACAGGAAATCAGAAAGTAAAGGTTTGCGGTGCTTCCGCGTGGATGAGGTAAGGCAGATCGGTTTCGAACAGGCTTTCCTCACGGTATCGATCTTGTTTTTCCCAAGAAAATCGCACCACATCCTTTGCTGGTGAGTCACCCCGTATGGCCAGCAGGCGACCGCCCGGGTTAAGCCAGCTCAACATGCGCGTAGGGATCTGGAATACGGCACCCATGAGCACCACCACGTCAAACTGGTCAGATGCCTGCCACTGGCAGATTGCCTCAGCGGTCAGTAGTTCCACATTGCTTATGCTGACTGTGCGCAGCCGGGTGGCAGCCGCGGTGGTAAAATCGCTATGGATATCCAAACTGGTTACGCTTTCTGCCAGATGTGCCAGGCAGGCGGTGAAAAAACCCGAGCCGGTACCAACCTCCAGCACGCAGTCTGTTGGCGTCAGGTTCAATGCCTGGAGTATCCGGCCTTCCATTACCGGTTTCATCATCACTTCACCATGACCAAGCGGCAGACATAAGTCAGCAAAAGCCAGATGGCGGTAAGCTTCAGGTACAAAATCCTCGCGGTGCACCTGGCTGAGCACCCCAAGTACACGCTTGTCGAGTACGTCCCAGGGGCGTAGCTGGTTTTCCAGCATGTTGTGTCGAGCCTGCTCAATATTTATTGCCATGGCGCTTCGATTCCAGCAAATTCAAGCCAAGTAGTCTACAGGATAAAGCTTTTTTTAACCCGGCGTATCGCTACCAAGTCGTGTAGTGCTTCTTTCATTGCTGGATCGGGTAGCGCGTAACATTGCTACCAAAAGTGGATGCGCAACATCCGTTCCAGTCTCCTGTGTGGCGTCCCAGCTGTAGGGTTCTTCGGAGTGTGAAGCGCGATGGAGCGCGCATAACTCGCTATTGGCACCACCCGATCCATCTCGGTCAGGAATACATCGCGGCGTGTTCGTTTGCCATACCGCTCGAAACCAGCATCCTTCGCCATCGGCAGGCTCATCTGCTTGTTGCTATAGTTGTCTTGTGCCAAGACCTGGTGTATTTTTATTCTAGGGAATCCCTGATCAATGGATGTTCTGAGCAAGCTCCCCCAAGCCAGCCATGCCTGCCGACTTCGATGATGGATTTCTCCGCTTCCACCGCTGCGTTTCTGGGCCTTTTTGGCTTCCAGACGCCCGTTTTCGGACGCGGCGGGCGGATTTTTCCCATCAACTCATCAAGGCTCTCCTCGCCAGATAAAGGTT
>JAAXIA010000054.1:0-188 GCA_012270595.1 Rhodanobacteraceae bacterium
AAAAGTTCTCTATACCGTTGATGTGGCGCTGCTTGTCCGCAAATAACCTTGAGTGATTAATTCTCCGGTGGTGGAAATCACTGACATCTAAAGCGTTACAAGACCTAAAGGTATCTGTGTACACAACACTGTCTGGCTCCACATGATCTTCGGTAATCGGTAGCAGCGCCTCGACCACGCTTGCCTTT
>JAAXIA010000054.1:194-7880 GCA_012270595.1 Rhodanobacteraceae bacterium
CTGATGCGGCACGAGCTGTTGTTCCCGCCGCAACGTGTTCTATCAGCTTACTTTGTTGTCCTGCTGTTAACCGGCTCTTTCGCTGATACATAGTAGCCATAACCCAGACCCGTATTCAGGTCTTAGCTACTTCAGCCCCAAAATAAAAAACGCTTTTCGCGCCCGGGCCAAATAAAGGCGATACCTGTCGGGGGTAAAAGCGATCGTAACGCGCCAATTCTGAAATTCAGGTGCCAAGCTGCTTGAGAAAGCGCTGCGGCGCATTTTCAAAATCAGCATTTGACATGAAAATCACGCAGTCACCGCTGCGTACCTGTGCCCGCAACGCAGCAAGCAGGGCATCGACACTCGAAGCAGCAGTGCCGCGTCCACCTAAAACCTTGATGAGTTTCCCCGGAACCCAGGGCATGGACGGTTGATGCAGACACACCACAGCGTCAGCATCGGCAAGTGCTGGGCCAAGGGCCTCGACATGAACGCCCTCAAGCATCGAACGGGAACGCGGTTCCAGCGCAACCACGAGACGCGCCGACCCCAGTTTCGCCCGCAAGCCAGCCAAGGAGCAGGCGATGGCAGTGGGATGATGCGCGAAATCATCATACACACTCACACCACTCACCTCACCGAGTTTTTCCAGACGCCTCCGGACGCCCGCAAAGTGGGCAAAAACCGGCAGCAAGATTTGCGGCCTGACACCGCTGGCGGCAGTTGCTGCCAGTGCTGCCAGGGCATTCATCACGTTATGCCGACCAAGCATGGACCAATGAACCTCGCCCAGGCAAGTGCCATTACGGTATACGGCAAAGGCAGAACCGTCTGCGGCAAGTAGCTGTGCACGCCAATAACCACACTCAATGCCGAAAGTCTCCACCGGTGTCCAGCACCCCATGTCCAGCACCTGAGCTAGACGCTCGTCGTGCGCATTGACAATGAGTCGACCGTCACCTGGAACAGTACGCACCAAGTGATGAAACTGACGTTGGATCGCCGCGACATCGGCAAAAATATCCGCGTGATCATATTCCAGATTATTGAGAATCGCGATTCGGGGCCGGTAGTGTACGAACTTGCTCCGCTTGTCAAAAAATGCGGTATCGTATTCATCTGCCTCGACCACAAACGGCTTGCCCGTACCCAGGCGCGCGGACACGGGGAAATTACCCGCTACCCCGCCGATAAGGAAACCAGGCAGGTGTGTGCTCCTGCCCGCAGCAGCCTGTTCCAGCAAGTAGGCGAGCAGGCTGCTTGTTGTGGTTTTGCCGTGGGTACCAGCCACTGCCAGAACTTCGCGTCCACGCAACACCGTCTCACCCAGCCACTGCGGGCCAGAGATATAAGGCAACTGCGCGTCAAGCATGTATTCAACAGCCGGATTGCCACGACTTAAGGCATTACCCACCACAACCAGATCGGGCGCAGGCTTGAGATGCTCACTTGAATACCCCTGTCGAAGGCAAATACCAAGCTTCTCGAGCTGCTTGCTCATCGGTGGATAGACCCTGGCATCCGAACCTTCGACGGCATAACCCAGTTCACGCGCCAACGCGGCCACACCTCCCATAAAAGTACCGCAGATGCCAAGAATGTGCAGACGCATGGGTGCTTGCACTTCTTGACTGCCACTGCCTGGGCGTGGCGCTGGCGCCAGATCAGTCACTGATCACCATCGGCTCAAGTTTCAACGCACGCTTGATCCGCAATGTGACTTCGTGCGGTTCATGCGCACCATCGACCACCTGCAGCAAACCGCGACGGGCATAGAAATCATCCAGTGGCGCGGTCTGCTCGGCATAAATCCTGAGCCTTCCGCGTACTACTAAAGGATCATCGTCCTTGCGGTGCTCAGCGGCATAACGTATCCGGCAGCGGTCGATAATCGCCTCATTGGACACATCAAGCTTGACTACCGCATCCAGCGGCTGACCGATACGTGCCAGCAAATGATCAAGCGCGTCGGCCTGGGATAGATTACGCGGGTAGCCATCAAGGATAAAACCGTCATGCATATCCTCCTGGGACAGGCGCTCCTCCAGCATGGCCAGCAAAATCTGGTCACAAACCAGCTGACCTGCATCCATGGCGGCCTTGGCCTTGCGTCCAATGGACGTGCCAGCGGTCACCGCCGCACGTAGCATGTCACCGGTAGAAACATGCGGGATATGCAATTCAAGCTTCAGACGGTTCGCCTGGGTCCCCTTGCCCGAACCGGGTGCACCAAGTAGAACAATTCGCATAACGCTCCGTATTGCCGACCGAACAAGCCGGCGACCCGATGAAAACAACCGCCGAGGATAGCGTTTGTAGCCCGCTTCCGTCAACGCCTTTCAGTCCTGAAAGACTACATCAAGCACGACTCATTCCGATGTTTCCCTGGACAAAACTGTTCCACGCCACTGGCTCACGCAACGATTTGGCACCATACTGGTCAAACCAGGTAACAAGGATACACGCTATGCCCCCACACATACCCGTTCAGGGGAAATTGCTCTATGCTCAATCCGGTGGAGTAACCGCCGTCATCAATGCCACCGCCGCTGGGGTGATCGAAACAGCGCGCGCACATGGCGTGCAAGTGTATGCCGCACGCCACGGCATTGTAGGCGCACTGCGCGAGGAGCTGGTCGATACATCAAAGGAATCAGAAACAGCGATAGCGGCACTACGGCATACGCCTGGTGGCGCATTCGGCAGTTGCCGCTACAAGCTGAAATCACTCCAGGACGACCGCAGCCAATACACACGCTTAATCGACGTATGCCAGGCCCACAATATCCGCTGGTTTCTCTACAACGGCGGTAACGATTCTGCAGATACCGCGCTAAAACTATCGCAGATGGGTGAAACCCTGGGTTATGACCTTCGCTGTATTGGTGTACCGAAGACGGTAGACAATGATCTGGTCATGACCGACTGTTGCCCAGGTTTCGGATCGGTTGCAAAATACACCGCCTTATCCACACTAGAGGTCGGCCTTGACGTGGCCTCCATGGCTGAAACCTCAACCAGGGTTTTCATCATGGAAGTGATGGGGCGTAACTCCGGATGGATTGCAGCCGCCGCTGGCCTGGCCGGACACGGACCGGATGATGCACCGCACATCATCCTGTTTCCGGAAAGGACATTCAACAAAGATGCTTTCCTGGCCAAAGTCAAGGCGACCGTCGAGCGTGTTGGTTGGTGTGTCGTCGTAAGTTCCGAAGGCATCCGCAATGCGGCAGGACAACTGCTAAGCGATAACGGCAGCCGTGATGCCTTCGGTCATGCCCAGCTCGGTGGCGTAGCCCCCATGCTTGCTGCGCTGATCAAAAAGGAACTAGGCTACAAGTATCACTGGGCACTGCCTGACTATCTCCAGCGCGCAGCACGGCACACTGCTTCCAGAGTGGATGTCGAACAAGCCTATGCAGTGGGAAAGGCCGCAGTCAATTACGCACTGGATGAGATGAATGCGGTGATGCCGGTGATTGTGCGTGACTCAGACACACCTTATCGCTGGAAAATCACACCAGCTCCGTTAAAGGCAATTGCTAACCATGAAAAAAAGGTGCCGGAAGACTTCATCAGCGCTGATGGTTTTGGTATCACCGAAGCGGCACGGCGCTACCTTAGGCCACTGATTGCCGACGAGGCACCTCCGCCCTACAGCGCAGACGGTTTGCCGCAGTACGTGCAACTCAGGCATGTACGCGTACCTGCAAAACTTCCCGCGTTCACACCCTGATGCAGACCTGATCTTCAAACAGGACAAAGAAATCTGCTGACACGGCCACGACCATGGGCATAAACTAGACAGCGTTTTTTATTCTTATCACCTCACACCAAGGATAAGCCATGGGCCTGGATCAAGTTAAAGCCGGACGTTGTATACCGGAAGAAGTCAACGTTATCGTCGAAATTCCCAAAGATGCGGACCCTGTTAAATACGAAGTAGATAAAGCGTCGAACGTTATTTTCGTTGACCGTATCCTGGCAACACCCATGCGCTACCCATGCAATTACGGCTACGTGCCAGACACACTAGGTGGCGACGGTGACCCACTGGACGCCTTGGTCATCCTGCCCTTGCCACTGGCTGTCGGCTCAGTGATCTGTTGCCGCCCGGTTGGTATGCTGAAAATGACCGATGAAAGCGGCAGTGACGAAAAGTTGGTGATGGTTCCGCTACCCAAAGTGTTTCCGGTGTATGCCCACATCAACGACATCAACCAAGTCTCACCCTCCTGGCTAGAACGGATCAGCTATTTCTTTGAGCACTACAAAGACCTGGAGAAAGACAAGTGGGTGAAGATAGACGGCTGGACCGGTGCCGAAGGTGCCAAAGAAGAAATCAGCGCCAGCGTAGCTCGCTACCGGACCGGCAAAGCGTAGCATCTTGGTTAAAGCTTGTAATTGCAGCCCATTACTGTCTTAGGATGGGAAGCTTCCATCGTTTCCATCCCACCATTTCTCACTTCTGTTGGTAGGCCAAAACATGCGAGCAGTCACTCTTAACGGCTATGTCCCCATGGATGAACCTGCTGCGTTCATGGATACTGAGTTACCCTTACCCGAACCTGATGAACATGATCTGCGCGTAAGAGTTGAAGCGGTTGCACTAAACCATGTCAGACTGCATGCAGCCACGCCAGAGCGGCTGACACCACCACGGGTATTAGGTTACGACGCTGCCGGCGTGGTCGATGTTGTAGGCACAAGCGTGCGTGATTTTCGCCCTGGCGATCGGGTGTACTACGCCGGGGATGTTGATCGTCCGGGTAGCTATGCCCAGCACCAACTAGTCGATCATCGACTGGTGGCTTTGCGGCCCAATGCGCTGGATGCTGCACAGGCTGCCTCACTGCCGCTGGCCACACTTACGGCATGGGAACTCTTATTCCAGCGCATGCCATTTAACAGCGAGCGTGGCGGTCAGGGCAAGTCGCTACTGGTCATTGGTGGGGCCGGTGGCGTGGGTTCCATCGCCATTCAACTAGCACGACGTGCTGGTTTTACCGTGGTTGCCACTGCCTCACGGCGAGCAAGCAGCGACTGGTGCCTGGCAATGGGGGCGCAGCATGTTATCAATCACCGCAAGGCGTTAGCGCCACAACTGGCGAACTTAGGTTTTACCCGGGTTGATGCCGTAATCAACCTCTTTGATACGGTTAGCTACTGGGACGTAATCGGTCAGCTCTTGGCACCACAAGGCCATGTCGGTCTGATTGTGGCACCATCGGGAACGCTTTCCATCGGTGACCCATACAAAGCAAAATGTATTAGCATCCACTGGGAATGGATGTTCGCGCGGGCGCGTTTCCAGACCCATGATATGGACGAGCAGGGAGGTATTATGAGGCGCGTGACCGAACTGATCGAGGCTGGCGTGCTAAAATCTATCGCCGGCACTGTGCTGTCACCGATTAACGCGACCAACCTGCGCGAGGCACATCGCCGTCTGGATGCGGGTAGCGCTGTCGGCAAACTGGTACTAGCCGGATGGTGACGCAAGAAGTGCCTCCATCAATGCGCATTGATGGAATAGCGACAAAAACACTATAAAATTGTCCCCAACGCAATAAGGAATCAGGCGGTTCTTGACGCTTTAAAACGCTTTAAGCGTGTTGCACACGTTACCCGGCACCCATTCCAAAAAATACGGAGATGGCTCCTTCTTCTTACCGTAGCCAAAAGCAAGGCATCGACTGCCTGTGCCAGGCACAGGATCCCCTATTGCCTTAATATAAGTACCATCTATCGTATACATATACCGCCACTTTTATACCGCCACTTTGCAAGATCGTCCCGCATTTGATGCACATCGTCCATGCAATTTGCCTGGGATGGGCTTACATACATACCGGATAATGCCAGTGACATTAAGGCTATGGTCAATGCTCTCTTCGTCATACATCTCTCCTTCTCTCTCACGGCGAATCAAGATAAATTCAGTGCGCCAAGATAGCACAAAAAATAGGCACCTACAAGCTTTATGCTCGCCGTCAAGCTTTATGGTCCCCGTAGTTCTTACTGCCTATGGCGAGGTCTGTAACCATTCCACCCTACTGCTCTTAAAGGCTTTAAGCGTGTCGCGCCAGTGGCACTTTTGCCAGCCGAGCGTAAAACGCAAGCTGTCGTCGTCACGTCTATTGCCACCAAGGCAGCTACAAAAAAGGCCATCGCTAGCAACATGTTTTCCCAAAAAATTAACGATCTTGTTATTTATCGTGGTTATATTTCCGTGCTGATCAATCTGGGCTTGCATCTGCCTTAAATCATCCATACAGGTTGCATAGCATGAATTTGCATAGGTCACGGATAATGCCAGTGACATTAAGGCTATGGTCAATGCTCTCTTCATGATAAATCTCCCTTGCAAATCAGACTTATGGTGCGCCGTGATCCTTGTTACCAATGGCAAGGCATCCCCCAGGAACGGGGATACGTGTTACTATTTAATTATCATAACGGCTAATGGGCTGTAAGCGTGTCACCCCAGTTACCCGCTCGCCATTGCAAAGAATACGCATTGGACCTAAGACCGTAACCAAAACCACGGCATGGATTGCCTGTCGTATTCACAGGACCCCATACGTTATCAATATAAGTACCATCTACCGTATATATCTGCCCATACTTTGCAACCTGGTCTTGCATTTGAACCACATCGACCATGCAATCTGCCTGGGATGGGCTTACATACATACCGGATAATGCCATCAATACCAGAATAAAAATAAATGCCTTCTTCATCATCCATAACTCCTTACTGTTATTAACATAGTGATTATATAAACCAATACCTTAACCACCCTTGGCCTAAACCGCCAAGGGTAATGAACGAAAGATAGCAGTTCAGCTCTACGTTACCTACTAGTAAAGTCCAAAGCTACAGGGGCCGATAATATCATAAAACTCATCAGGTTTGCGTAAGTGTTCACGTTTACGGGTAGCGAGGTAATTGACTTGTATTCACCCTGGTTGCAAGGTTCTGGCATGTTTGCCACGCATACCAAACAAAAACAGTTCCGTCACGTTAGGGACGTATCCTTGAGCCGCTTAACTCGGCGAATTTAAAGCCCATCACCGGCACTGTGCTGTCACCGATTAACGCGACTAACCTGTTCAGCAAGGCGCACCACCGCATGGGTTCAGGAAATACCATCGGCAAATGGGTGCTTGCCGGATGGTGTCCAAGAGGCTCTTCCAGCAACGCCTTGCTGCACTTCGACCCTGGGGAACCATTAAGTCAGGTTTAGCGCGCCGTAAGCGTGTCGCCCCAGTTACTCTCTTGCCACTTCAAAGGATACGGATAGGGCACATTACCGTAAGCATAAGCACGGCATGGATTGCCTGTCGCAGCCCAAGGATCCCGTATGTCATCAATATAAACACCCTCAATCGTATATATATGCCCGTACTTTGTAACCTGGTCTCGCATCTGATGCACATCGTCCATGCAATTTGCCTGGGATGGGCTTACATACATACCGGATAATGCCAGTGACATTAAGGCCATGGTCAATGCTCTCTTCATGATAAATCTCCCTTGCAAGTCAGGCTTATGGTGCGCCGTGATCCTTGTTACCAAATGGCAGGGTTTCCAGAAGCAGGAAGACTGTAAACACGCCGTACTGGCGCTTACGCCTATCCATGTAGGCGTGCTACCTATTGGGCTTTAAGCGTGTCACCCCAGTTACCCGCTCGCCA
>JAAXIA010000119.1 GCA_012270595.1 Rhodanobacteraceae bacterium
ATGCGGCACGAGCTGTTGTTCCCGCCGCAACGTGTTCTATCAGCTTACTTTGTTGTCTTGCTGTTAACCGGCTCTTTCGCTGATACATAGTAGCCATAATCCAGACCCATATTCAGGTCTTAGCTACTTCAGCCCCTTTCTTTTTTGTGGAACATTAACCGTTGATGCACACGACAACCCACAAAACATCGGCAGCTTCAACGAACGGCCCAACAACGCTATGTTGGCAACCAGGACGAACATGGTCGCGCCGGGCATGTACACAAAAGCAGGGGGAAACATCAATTTTCTTTAGCACAAACAACCTTAACATCCCTGAAAAGCTTGATCAGCAATGCTTTCATTTGTCATGAATAAGCCGCGTAAGACTTCCCCCGACAGACCAAAGTCGTTAATGCTTTGCTCACATAGAAATTCTAAGTCATCTTCTCTTTCCTCAATGCCTTATCAGGCGTACTCGCGCAAAGTGACGCTTGCCAATCTGGAGAACACCTTCAAAATCTGGCCGGAAAAGGCACTGTGTGTTTTCAACCACTACTGCGTCAATGCGTACCGCACGCTCCCTGATCTTGCGCTGCGCCTCCGAGTTGCTCGTGGTCAAGCCTGCGGCCACCAGCAAGGCTGGCAATCGCAATCCCTCGGCATGAACAGCCAATTCTTGTAGGGGAAGTAGTGAGGTATCACCCTCACCACGTACCACGGCATGCCAGCCGGCGATAGCCTTTTCGGCACTGGCACTGTCATGAAAGCGCACTGCCAACTCACGGGCAAGGCGTAACTTGACGTCGCGAGGATGCAGTGCCCCACTGCCAACATCACGCCGCATGGTATCAAGTTCATCCAGCGAGACCTCAAGACTCAGCAGTTCAAACCAGCGCCACATCAATGCATCGCTGATCTTCATGGTTTTGGTAATAATGTTTATCGATGGCTCATCAATACCTATGTAGTTATCCAGCGAATTGGACATCTTGTTCACGCCATAGATGCCTTCCAGTAATGGCATGGTCAACACAATCTGCGGTATCTGACCATAGTGTTCCTGGAGTACGCGCCCCATAAGCAGATTGAAGCGCTGATCGGTGCCACCCAGCTCCACATCGCAGGCAAGCGCTACCGAGTCGTAGCCCTGTACCAGAGGATAGAGAAATTCGTGAATGGCAATGGGTTGCTGCGCCGCGTAACGTTTAGCAAAGTCATCACGCTCAAGCATGCGCGCTACCGTATGATGACCTGCCAGCTTTATCATGTCAGCTGCGGTCAGCTTGCCGAACCACTCGGAGTTGAAGCGCAGCTGTGTTTTGTTGCGATCAAGTATTTTATACACCTGCGACGCATAGGTTTGGGCATTTTCGCGCACTTCTTCAGGCGAGAGCGCCTTGCGCGTCACACCCTTGCCCGTGGGGTCGCCGATCATACCGGTGAAATCGCCGATCAGGAAAATCACCTGGTGCCCCAAATCCTGGAACTGGCGCATTTTATTGAGCAGCACCGTATGCCCTAAATGTAGATCGGGCGCGGTGGGGTCAAACCCCGCCTTGATACGCAGCGGACCACCACCTTGCAGACGCAACCCCAAGTCCTCACGCTTGATAATAGCGTCGGTCCCACGCGCAATAATGTCTAGCGCCTGCTCAAGCTCATTCATGTCCTTCCTCTACCTGGGCTGCCCGGGGTTTAGCATGAACAACGCCCATGCTAAACCCCGACAGGGTATTATCTGCGAGTCTGTAACATCGCGCAATCTGTTTGTGAAAAAGTATATAAGACATTGACGGTAGTTATCTCTTGGCGCTATGGTGCCCTTCGCTTATGTCAGTTTATCGTCTGCGTCCAAAGCTGGCAGCACGACATAATACGCGAGAAGTTTTACCAGGCATCTCACGCCAGACGTACGTCAAAACAAGCACGGATCAATGAAATGTTGGCTCTTGATGACAGTCACGGACTGTACATCGGCATGATGTCCGGCACCAGTGTAGATGGCATAGATGCCGCGCTGGTTGATTTTCGCGACGGTGGTGTACATACCATCAAAACCCTGGTTCATCCGTGGCCAGACACGTTGCGCACGCGTATCCTTGCGCTCATGCAAAACCAGGTACGGATCAGCCTGGATGATTACGGCAGACTCGACGTAGCCATGGGTGCATGCTTCGCTGACGCGGCACAAAACCTGATCGAACAGGCCAATGTACCCGCATCCAGGATCCGCGCCATCGGCTCACACGGGCAAACGCTACGCCATCACCCGCATGGCGAGCATCCCTTTACCCTGCAACCAGGGGATCCCAGCGTGATTGCCGAACGCTGCGGCATCAACGTAGTAGCTCATTTCCGCCAGACCGATGTGGCCGCAAGCGGCCAGGGTGCCCCCCTACTACCAGCCATGCACGCCCGGCTGCTTGCGACGCCAGACCATCCGCGAGTAGTGCTTAACCTGGGTGGTATCGCCAATATCAGCGTGCTTAACGGTGATGATCACATACTGGGCTTCGACACTGGCCCGGGCAATGGATTGTTGGACGCCTGGTGCCTGCGTCACCGTGGCGAGATTTTTGATCGCGATGGGGCGTTTGCAGCCAGCGGCCAGGTTGATGCCGCCTTGTTGCAGTCCCTGCTGGCTGATCCTTATTTCGCCGCGCATCCTCCCAAGAGTACCGGGCGCGAACATTTCTGCCTGGCATGGCTGGAGGCACAACCACGTAGCGCCGAGCTGACACCGGCAGACGTACAAGCCACCTTGCTGGAGCTGACCGTACAAAGTGTGCGCGCCGCAATTCTACGTCACGCACAGGCGAACACGGAAGTTCTGGTCTGTGGTGGTGGCGTGCACAATTCCGTGGTGATGCGCCGCTTGAGTGAAAGCCTGGCCCCTCGCCTGGTGCGGAGTACGGCAACACTAGGCATTGACCCTGACTTTCTGGAAGCACTCGCCTTTGCCTGGCTGGCACGCCAGCGCCTACTCGGAAAGCCAGGTAATCTACCCGCGGTAACCGGTGCCTGCGGGTCGCGTGTGCTCGGCGCCATCTATGCTGCACCACGTTGATCATGCCCTCGAAGGGGCTTCCTCCCGACCGATACTTCGCATGCCACGATGGCGCAACAACCACAAAATAAGCACGAAGGCTGGTAAAGCAATAACAGCGGTGTACACATAGAAGATCGGGTAGCCCACCGCATCGACAATACGCCCCCATTGACTGGCAAGGCTCTTGGAAGGCAGGCTCCACAACGTGCCTAACAGAGCATACTGGGTGGCAGTATAGTCTTTGCTGGTCAATGACGACATCCAGGCAATAAAACTGACATCAGCAATGCCATTGGCGACATTATCCAGACTGATGCCCGCCGCCAACCACCACTGCGACGGCGGATGCGCTGGCAATGTGGCAATGGCGGCGTAAAGAAGATTGGCGGCACTAATCATCACCAAAGCAAGTAGCATGCTGCGCAATGCACCAATACGCCGCACTAAAAAACCGGCAGCCAGGATACCTGCCATGGTGATTCCCACGCCAAAGCTCTTGCTAAGCAAAGCGATCTGGTCGCGCGTGTAACCCATATCCACATAAAAAACATTGGCCGATACGCCCATCGTGGTGTAATTAAACCGATAGGCAACCACGAGCGCCAATACCGGCAGCGCAGTGCGCCAACCCAAACGACGTAACACATCGTTCAGTGGCAGAACCACTGATGCGGTCAGTTTCTCCAACAAGAAGCGCAAAGGAGGCAGCGGAAGCAGCAACAGCAAAAACGCCAATTCGAACAAAAGAATCGCTCCTACACTGAGAGCAATCACTCTGGCCGAGGATGAGTGAAGATGATTTCCTATATAAGCCAATAGGTGATGATCCAGACTGACACTGACGCTGTTGACTGAAGGTGCGTGAACCGGCAAAGCCAGAAGCAAGGCCACACCAATAACCAGCGTAGCCAACAGGGTGAGCATCAACGACAAAACGCGCATCCGGGCGATGGTTTCCCGAACCAGTGTTGGGTCGGCGGTGACGTGGCGTTCACGTATGGCTACCGGTTCAGGAACAAGGAAGCAGGTCACAGGCCCAACCAGCATAAAAGCACTCATCACCAGATAGGCACACACCCAGCCATACCCAGAAGACAGCAGCAAGGAACCCGCCCCACCGAGAAAAAAGGCTATGTACCATCCAGTGAGATAACTGGACACGGTGGCGGCCTGAAACTCACGATCGGTCGATTCAATACGATAGGCGTCAATCGCCACATCCTGGGTAGAACCACAAAATGCCGTAAAAAGGGCCAGCAGTGCCATCGTTACAACTCGCTGCGTGCCCAAAGGCGTCAGTGCCATCGCCAGCAAACCTGCCACAACGCCCGTCTGGGCCAGTAATATCCAGCTACGACGCTGCCCCAAACGCCCCAGTCCAGGCAAGCGCACGCGATCGACCAGCGGCGACCACAGGAACTTTAAGGCATAAGCCAGCATTACCAGGCTGTACATGCCGATAGTGGTGCGATCAATCCCTGCCAGTCGAAGGCGTATCGACAGGGTCCCCATCACCAACGGAAAGGGCAATCCCGAAGCAAAGCCAAAGAAAAGCATGTGCCGCACTGCCGGGTGGGCGTAGCTGGACAAACACCATCTTAGCCAATTGATAAAGCGGGTCACAAGGCAAAATCCACAGTATAAGGCGCATGGTCCGAAAAGCGCTCGTCACGATAAATCGAACATGCCTGAAGTCGGTCTTGAAGTGTCGGCACGACAATCTGATAGTCAATACGCCAACCCACGTTGTTTTCGCGGGCACGACCACGCTGGGACCACCAGGTGTACTCCTCACCGGCAGGGCGGAGCGTACGATAACTATCCACCCAGCCTCGCTCAACAAGGCCGTTAAGCCAGTCCCGCTCTTCGGGCAGGCAACCAGAGTTTTTCTGATTGGATCGCCAATTCTTGATGTCTTTGGCGCCGCGCACCATGTTCAAGTCCCCACAGATCACGTAATGACGACCGCTACGCAACCAGGCATCGAAAATCGGGGCGATCCATGCCATCACGCGAAACTTGAATTGCTGGCGCACATCGCTAGAGGACCCTGACGGGAGGTACAGTGAAACGACACTGAGTTTACCGAAGCGTGCCTCAATGTAACGCCCCTCGTTATCAAACGCATCCCAGCCCAGTTCGGTCACTATCTGCTCTGGTTCACGCCGGGCACAAACAGCTACGCCCGAGTAACCTTTTTTGTTGCTTGCCGGGCGGTAAAAACAGTGATAGCCCTGCGGGTAAAATATCGGGCTGGTAAGCTGATCGTGTTGTGCTCTGGTCTCCTGCAGGCAAATAATATCAGCACGCTGACTGCACAACCAGCAAAATACCCCCTTGCTTGCAGCAGAACGAATACCGTTGGCGTTCAAGCTGATAATACGCATAGAAACCCCCAATTGACGGGGCATCGTATCATGTACTTGAGTTTTTAAGTTTATGTTTCCACACCAACAGCTGGTTTAATGAACCGGGCCTCACTCTTGAATTTTCTGTTGATCACGGTGCGATGGCACAACAAAGCGAGGCACTTTACAACCTCCGTGGAGGCATTCACATGTACGACGACCAACGTGAATTTATCAAACTCATTTTGCAACACCAGGTACTCCGTTTTGGTGAGTTCACTCTCAAATCCGGGCGTCCCAGCCCTTATTTTTTCAATCTGGGTCGACTTGATTCTGGCGCAGCGCTGGCCAGGCTGGGACGTGCCTATGCTGCGACGCTGATCCGCGCTAGACTGGACGTTGATGTGCTGTTCGGTCCGGCTTACAAAGGTATTGCGCTGGCCGCTGGTACCGCCATTGCGCTAGCCGACCACCATCAGCGCAATATGCCTTGGGCTTATAACCGCAAGGAGATCAAGGACCATGGCGAAGGAGGCATACTTTGTGGTGCGCCGCTGAAAGGCCGTGTGCTGATCGTGGATGATGTTATCGCCGCTGGCACAGCAGCAAGAGAATCGCTGGCGCTTATCCATAAACATGGCGCTGAACCTGCGGGCCTGCTGGTCGCATTGGACCGACAGGAACGCGGTCAGGGAGCCTTATCCGCTGCCCAGGAACTGACCCATAACACCGGCATCCCGGTGATCGCTATCGCCCGCTTTGACGACGTGATGACTTACGCCAGTGAACTGCCCGAACTCGTTGCCGAACATGCCCGCCTGCACGCCTATCGTGCCCGCTATGGGGTGCCCACACCCACATAAAGGCCCAAAAAGATCGGTGCAGAAGTCATGGCAGAAGAAATTATAGATATCGCCTACAATGGTGAACGCTATCGCGCTGCCGTCATGCGTGACGCAACGCGCATCAAGGCAAGACCGTTCCCGATATCAGCGCACAAGACAAAAAATAAGTACATTTTCACCCCGACTACCATCCACACCTACACGAATGAAATTCTTCGCAGCGACCATGCGTACAATATGGCACCAGGAAGCTTTGGCTATTGCCGCGGTATGTCTTAAGCCCTTAAACCACAATACTTCCGACACATGATCGGAACATGGCCATGTACAAACACCGCCATCCCCTCGCCGTCATCGCCATGGGTTCATTCATCTTGGCCGTCGCTCCCCAGGTACAACCACATAACAGCGGTGGCTCGCACTACACTTGGTTTGATATGCGCGGCCAAAAGCACTACAGCGACCAGATCACCAAGGCTGCCATCCGCAACGGCTACGAAGTGCTCAATAAGCAGGGCATCGTGGTGGCACGAATAGAGGGGGAAACAACACGAAAAGATCCCGCTACAAGCAAAAGGGTCACCGAGCAGGACGACCTGGACATAAAACAACGCCATGATATGGAACTACTGCACGCCTATCCAGACGTCGCCACCTTTAAAGCCATGCAGCACTGGATGCTGAAACGCGCCGACATGCAGATCAACAACACGCAAATTAATATTCGCGCCCAGAAAACGGCGCTTATTGCGTTGCTAAAACAAGCAGCCTACCTCCAAGACTGCAGCAAACCGATACCAGCCACCCTAAGTAGCCACATCGATAAAGTACAGGCCACCCTTATACAGCAGCGCACGAACTTTAAACACCTGAAGCACAAGCGCGCGCTGCTGGCGCAACATGCTGCAAAGCAATTACAGCATTTTCGAAAATTGAAAAGCCGTTCAAAAAGCATGCCTGACTAACTGCAAAGACAAGTCTCCGAAAAGCGCGCTTCGTTTTCGCTTTAAGACAAGCGATTTTTTAACCAGTACCCACACTCTCTCTGCCCACCCTGAGCTTGTCCAAGGGCAGGAAAATCCAGTAAACCCGTTCAAAATGGCAGTTTCAGATGCGCATCCATGGCGAGCAACTGCGTGCGGAACACCTTCTGGATGCGCTTTAATGCTTCGGCATTATCAGCATCAAAACGCAACACCAGCGCCGGGGTGGTATTGGAGGCTCGCACCAACCCCCAACCATCAGACCAATCTGCACGCACCCCGTCAATAGTCACTAAAGATGCGTCGTTATCAAACACCGCTTGTGCCTTGAACTTTTCTATAAAGCGGTAATGCTCGCCTTCACGCATCTCAATCTTAAGCTCCGGAGTAGACACCCCTTTTGGCAAGGTAGCAAAGATCGCTTCGGGCCTGCGTTTCTCCGCATCGCCAGCCAGAATCTCCAGCAAACGGGCACTGGCGTACATCCCATCATCAAAACCATACCAGCGTTCCTTAAAGAAGAAGTGCCCACTCATCTCACCAGCCAATTCGGCATCAGTCTGCTGCATCTTCGCTTTCATCAGCGAATGTCCGCTACGCCACATCAACGGACAGCCCCCCGCCTTGAGTATCTGGGTTTTCAGGTGCCCGGTACACTTCACGTCGTAAATGATAGTAGCTCCGGATCGACGCGACAGCACATCACGCGAAAACAGCATTAACAGGCGATCAGGATAAATGATCTCACCATCTTTGGTCACGACACCCAAACGATCACCATCACCATCGAAAGCCACTCCAAGGTCGGCGTTCGTCTGCTTCACCGTCAAAATCAGGTCTTGCAGATTTTCTGGCTCGGACGGGTCAGGGTGGTGATTGGGGAAATGGCCATCCACTTCGCAATGCAGCGGGACAATCTCACAACCAATGCTTTCGAGTACCTTCGGAGCCGTGGCACCGGGAATACCATTACCACAGTCGATAACCACCTTGAGCGGACGCGTGACCTGTACGTCAGAAGCGATACGCTCTACGTAGTCCGGCAAAACCTGGGCACTGCGCAAGCTGCCTTCTCCATGGTGTGGCAAAACAACGCTTACCATGCGCTGGTAAAGGTCGTCGATGGCATGCTCCGACAAGGTTTCGCCGCCCAGAACGATCTTGAACCCGTTGTAGTCTGGCGGGTTATGACTGCCGGTAACAGCGACGCAGCTACCCGTATTGAAGTGGTAGGCCGCGTAGTAAATCACCGGCGTAGGTGCCGGCCCAATATCAATCACGTTCACACCACCCGCACGCAAGCCTTCCGCCAGGGCCGCCGCCAGCTCCGGGCCGGATAGCCGACCATCACGACCGATCACGATTTCAGTCAAACCCCGTTCAAGCATCACCATGGCAATGGCCTGACCAAGTGCACGAGCCACACCAGCATTCAGGGTTTTACCCACACGGCCACGTACATCGTAGGCGCGAAAAATACTCCGGTCCAGAATCGTGGCAGACGTGGAGTACAGGGATCGTGATGGTAACGCAGACAATGACCCTGGTCCTAGTTTTGTCATATCAGGATCACTCACTTGCCTAAACGTTTCACTTTTCTTGTTCAACGCACTTTTCTCCTTTACTGCTTTGCGTGATAAAAATACGCACCAGAAACATAAAGCTGCTCCACCCAGCCCCAGCAAGCCCAGTAGTGCCGCCAGCAGCCAGGAATGCGGCAGCACAATCAAGGCACGGGGTGTACTCACCTTAAGCCAGAGCGTCGTGCCCGGCACCCGCCTCGTCTGCGTTATTGCTGTCTGCGCGCCCACAGCACCCCGCGACAGCAAAGGTCGTGCATCTTCAACACGGCTTTGCTGCAGGACTATCCGCAAACCATCTGTTGTTACTGCATCGAAGGCAGCACGCAGGAAGTCTGATGGTAGCACCATCCAGGCCCAGGCCCAGGGTCGTCGCCGCACCTTGAGCGGCATCACTAAAGTGAGGTTCCAGGCGTGCGCACCCCGCCTGCACGCATGAATCAACGGCCTGCTCCTGGTATTAGCCGCACTGAGCAACTGGGCAGCTTTGGCATAACCAAAATGGCGATAGTTGCTGCGCTGCACTTCAACGAGATCACCGCTGTATAACTCTAATTGCTGAAGCTGTGGCAGGCGCTTATGTAACTTTGCAGCGGCTTGCGCCAATGTGCCGTACGCCAAACCCGGACCGACCTCACCCAGCACCATGGCCACCCGCGCACGCTGAGCCGCCATATGTGCGGCCAATGCATTTACCAGTGTGCTTTGGGTCTGTTTCACCCGCAACAATCTCTCGTTCTGCTGGGCAATGAGCCAGAACTGCCAGGTACAAAATACGCCACCCAGAAGGGGGAAAAAACCAACCCAAAACAGGTAATGACACCTGCGCGACTGATTCCATAATCGCCGCAATTGTTCTGATGCCAAGATCATGGATCTTCGCTCCATCGCCTCAGACCACTCCGGTGCAACTGGACCATTAATGCCAGCCGGTAGATCCGAAACCACCCTCACCACGCGCTGAGGGTGTGAACTGGCTCACCGGAATCAAGCGCGCTTGCGCCACCGGCACCAACAGTAGCTGCGCAATGCGCTCACCTACCGCGATAGTGTAAGGTTCCACGCCACGATTCCAGCAGGAAATCATCAGCGCTCCCTGATAATCAGCATCAATCACGCCCACCAGATAACCCATCACCAGACCATGCTTGTGCCCCAGCCCTGAGCGCGGAACGATCAGTGCGCACCAGCCCGGATCGCCAATATGAATGGCCATACCACTGGACACCAAAGCGCTATCGCCCGGATGCAAGGTAAGCGGCACATCAATAAGTGCACGCAAATCCATGCCAGCGCTCGCTGGCGTGGCTGCTGCAGGCAGCGCAATGCTGTCGCCTAAACGTGGATCAAGGATTTTTATTTCAATATTAATCATGTCCGCACCATCTGATAACGTGCCGCCACCTGCACGATCAGCTGCCGCGCCAGGTTCAGCTTGTCGTTGCGCGGCAGTTCCATACTCCCATCGGCCCAATAAAGGTTGAGGGCGTTGTCAGGTGCATCAAACCCCAGCCTCTCGCCCACCTGGTTGGCCACGATCATATCCATTCCCTTACACTTCAGCTTGACACGCGCGTAGTTTTCTACATCATGCGTCTCGGCGGCAAAACCGACCAGAAACGGCGGCTTTGGCTGCGCCGCCAAGCTCGCCAGAATATCGGGATTCTCCGTCAGAGTTAGCTCTACCTCCGCCCCTGATTTCTTCTTCAGTTTACAGTCACTTCTCGCCAACGGCCGGTAATCTCCCACCGCAGCAGCCGCAATGTAGATATCTGCCTGGGCACAAGCATCTAACACCGCCGAGTGCATTTGCTCGGCACTACGTACATCCACGCGCTGCACCACACCTACAGGCGTGGGCAAACTGACTGGACCAGCAACAAGGCTCACCTGCGCACCGGCCTCAGCAGCCGCCTGCGCCACGCTAAAACCCATTTTCCCGGAACTGCGATTGCCGATGAAGCGCACTGCATCGATATCCTCAAAAGTAGGGCCGGCGCTGACTACCACACGCAGGTCGGTCAACGCTCCCTCAGCAAAAGAGCTAACCAGCACGTCACGTAAGACCTGCGGTTCCAGCATACGACCAGCACCTATTTCGCCACAGGCCTGCCCACCCTCAGCAGGCCCCAGCACGTGCACGCCACGTGCCCGTAGTGTATTCACATTGGCCTGCACCGCCGCATGCGCCCACATCTGCTGGTTCATGGCAGCAGCCAGATACAGGGGGGCGGTACTGACCAAACACAAGGTGCTCAACAAATCGTCAGCATGACCATGTGCCAGTCGCGCCAGCACATCGGCACTGGCCGGTGCCACTAAAATGCGTTGCGCCCAGCGTGCCAGCTCAATGTGCCCCATCGCAGCTTCGGCCTGCGTATCCCAGAGACTCGTGTGCACTATTTGACCAGAAAGGGCCTGAAATGTCGTTGTGCCCACAAAATGCCTCGCGCTTTCGGTCATCACCACACGCACTTGCGCACCAAGATCGCGCAGACGACGCACCAGTTCACAGGACTTGTAGGCGGCAATGCCGCCGGATACACCGAGTAAAATGCGGCGTTGGGAAAGCGATGTGTCAAGAGGCATGTAGGTCAATTCTGACATTCCGGCAAGTGCTTAGCTTAGTCAATGGCACCTGAAGTGCTGATACCCATCAACCTTCTGAGTGGGCATGATAACGCGATGAGCATCCGCGATTGGCCGAAAGGTGAACGTCCCCGTGAAAAATTGCTGGCATACGGCAGCAGTGTGCTCTCCAATGCCGAGTTATTGGCGGTACTTCTGGGTAGCGGCGTACGCGGCAAGGATGCCATCGCCCTGGGC
>JAAXIA010000194.1 GCA_012270595.1 Rhodanobacteraceae bacterium
AACCGGCTCTTTCGCTCATACATAGTCGCCATAATCTAGACCCGTATTCAGGTCTTAGCTACTTCAGCCCCAAATTTTGTGATGCGTGACCTTGAGTTGATCAGGTCAAGCGTGCTGAATAATGATATGGCCCCAACACGCTATCCCTTGTTGCTGGCCTTCAAGCATTAACTTTGAGAAATCTCAAGATCAAAAGTGGCGCGTTGGCTGGTTCGTCTTTTGATGCTTTTTATGGGTTCAAAAGGCTAAGGCAGAAAGCAGCTGATGAGGTCATTCAAAAAGCGCTGTCCCAGTGCAGTGGCGCGTAATTGCTGTGGGTCGGAGGCAAGCCAGCCATGGCATCGTGCCTGGGCGAGTGGGGTGGCGATATGTTCCAGGGAAAGACCGGTACGGGCGCTGAAGTCGCTAAGTGGTACGCCATCGACCAGACGCAGCGCATTTAGCATATATTCAAACGGTAGCTCTGTGCGTGGAACCAGCTGCTTGCCGCCAATGCGCCCGGGTCCTCGGGCAGCCAGTTGCCAGGCACGTGGGTGGCGGATTTTCCAGCGCCTAAGGATACGACCATTCGCGCCATCGGTGAGTTTGCCATGGGCGCCGGCGCCTATACCCAGATAGTCGCCAAAGCGCCAGTAATTGAGATTATGCACACTGCGTCGGCCAGCTTTGGCATACGCGGAGATTTCATAGTGCTGATAACCTGCAGACAGCAGGCGTGTTTGGCAGGATGCGTTCATTGCCAGGATGAGGTCATCGTCTGGTAGTGGCGGCGGGTTAGCAGCGAACGCGGTATGCGGTTCCAGGCTGAGCTGATAGTGCGAAATATGGGTGGGCGACAGGTCCATGGCATGTTCCACATCCTTGCATGCTGCGGCCAGATCCTGTTCGGGTAAGCCATACATCAGGTCGAGGTTGATGTTTAGGTAACCAGCATCCTGCGCTGATTTTACCGCGTATTCAGCCTCCCTGGCCGAGTGAATGCGGCCCAGGTGTTGCAGCTTGTCGTCGTCGAAACTCTGTATTCCGAAGGAGAGGCGGTTGATTCCAGCGCGCAGATAGCCATCGAAACGACCATGTTCCACCGTACCAGGGTTGGTTTCCAGGGTGATTTCAGCATCATTGGCCAGTGGCAGGCGTTGCCGCAAGGCATCGATCAGGCGGGCGATCAGGCTCGGCGCAAACAGGCTGGGGGTGCCGCCACCAAAGAAAATACTGACAAGTTGGCGCGGATTTTCTTTCTGCCCGGTGATGATTGCGCCCAGATCGCGCAGATCGGCATCCAGGTCGGCCAGCAGCAGTTCGCTATAGTGAGCGTAAGGGGGCGTTTCATCGCGAATGGCATGTGAGTTGAAATCGCAGTAGGGACACTTCTTTACGCACCATGGCATGTGTATGTACAGTGACAGCGGCGGTGTAGTCAGACTCATGGGGTGGTCGACAGGGAGGGCAATAGCCTTGCCAGCGCGCGGGCGCGATGACTCAGGCGGTTTTTCAGTGTGCTATCGAGTTCAGCTGCCGATACCTGTTGCCCGTCGGGTAAAAACAGGGGGTCGTAACCAAAGCCTTGTGTGCCGCGTGGCGCGTGTAGTATGCGTCCATACCAGCGCGCCTCGGCCAGTTGCGGTGCGGGGTCGTCGGCATGACTGATGAGAGCGAGCATGCAAATAAAGAAGGCCGCACGCTGGGCGTCGGGCACGCCTTCCAGTTCACGTAGCAGTTTGGTGTTATTGCCAAGGTCATCGCCATGCTTGCCGGCATAGCGCGCCGAGTAAAGGCCAGGGGCACCGTGCAGCTTGGATACGCATAGGCCAGAGTCATCGGCGAGCGTCGGCAAACCGGTGATACGCGCGGCGTGGCGAGCCTTGAGTAGCGCGTTTTCGACGAAGCTAAGGCCGGTTTCTTCAATCTCGTTGACGCCCAGTTGCACTTGCGCCACCACCTCAACAGGGGTGTTGGCAAGTAAATTGCGCAATTGGACAAGTTTGCCCTGATTATTGCTGGCCAGTACCAGACGCTGCATAGTTGTGACGGGTAGTATTTTAAAAAAAGAAGGATTATATGGAAGAGGAGGTACACGGAGTAGCTCTTTCCACGAGCCCCGGCAACAGCGCGAAACAGGATAAAAGTCCGCGCATCACGGGAGATCTCCCAGGCATTCCATGAATTCATGAAATGTCAAATGAGAAAGAACATCTCACGATTTCAGCGCCGCGCGTTGGGCGGCGATGAGTTCGTCAATACCTTTTTCAGCCAGACCCAGCATCTCCGTCATGTCGTCGCGACAGAAAGCTTGTTGTTCGGCGGTGCCCTGAATTTCAATGAATTCATGTTTGCCGTTCATCACTACATTCATATCGGTATAGCAGGTGGAATCTTCGGCGTAATCAAGATCGAGTACGGCCAGACCTCGGCAGATACCCACCGAGACAGCGGCTACTTCGGCAACCAGTGGGTGGCGTTTCATGTTCTCGCGTTTTATCAATTGGTTAATGGCATCTGCCAGTGCTACGTAGCCACCGGTGATTGCTGCGGTACGGGTACCGCCATCGGCCTGGATGACGTCGCAGTCCACAGTGATAACGCGCTCACCTAGTATCTTTCGGTCCACACACGCACGCAGGCTGCGACCGATCAAACGCTGGATTTCCATAGTGCGGCCACTTTGTCCACCGCGTGTTGCCTCGCGCTGCGTGCGGCTGTGCGTGGCGCAGGGTAGCATGCCATATTCGGCAGTGATCCAGCCTTCACCTTTTCCGCGCAGCCAGATGGGGGTGCGATCTTCAATGCTAGCTGTACATAGCACGCAGGTATCGCCGAAGCTGATTAATACTGAACCTTCGGCATGGCGGGTGTAATGGCGCTGGATGCTGATGGGGCGCAGCTGATCATTGGCACGGTGACTGGGACGGGAATTGTTCATGGTGGTTTTTTAACCGCTGTTAAAGAAAAACCGGGCAAACATAGTGGTAAAAGTCTATCATCGTGAGCGTCGAATTCTTTAAAAGAGTAATATTACCGATGATCCACAGCATGACAGCTTATGCCATCGCCGAAGCTACTGTCGCGAGGAGTACACTTAGTTGCGAGCTACGTACGGTGAACCATCGCTATCTTGAGATGAATCTGCGACTTCCTGATGATCTGCGCGGTGTGGAGCCACAGCTGCGTGAGCGCGTAGCGGCTAGATTGTCGCGTGGTAAAATTGACCTGTGCCTTCGTTACAGCGGCGAAGTGAACAACGCGAGCTTACGGGTGGATCACGCACGACTGGCGGAACTGGCGGCATTGTCGCAGAGTCTTGGTGAATTTGAGCATGTGCGCGTGGAATTTACCGAGTTATTGCGTTTCCCTGGTGTGTTACAGCGGGAAAAGCTTGATCTGGAGACACAGCAAAACGCCGTATTCAAGTTGCTCGATCAGGTATTGGATGCCTTGGTGGCTGGCCGTGAGCGTGAGGGATTCAAGATCGACCGGGCATTACGCGATAAGCTAGATGGCATTGAGCTTATCGTTGGCCAGGTGCACAGTTGGATGCCGAAGATCCGTTTGGCTTTGCGTGCGCGCCTGGAGTCGCGATTGGCGGAACTTGGGCAGCTTGCCGACCCTGCTCGTTTGGAACAGGAGTTGGTATTGCAGATAACCCGTTGTGATGTGGACGAAGAGCTGGATCGGCTCACAACCCACATTGCCGAGATACGCCGTATTCTGAGTTTGGCCGAACCAGTGGGGCGTCGCCTCGATTTTTTGATGCAGGAATTGAACCGCGAAGCCAATACCTTAGTTTCCAAATCGATCGATGCGCGCACCAGCAATGCGGCAGTGGAACTCAAAGTGTTGATTGAACAGATGCGCGAACAGATCCAAAACATCGAGTGATGTCTATCAGCGTTTCAAGATGAACATAAAACCTTTATAAGCCGCTATTTATATGAATGACAAAACCCACTGATACTTCCAATAAAGCAAAAACAAGCCAAGCAACAAGCACTCCTGCTGGAACAGTTAAGATCCACCGGGCTATCGCCTTTGGCTCAGTGTGCCTTTGATGCGGGCTTCTTTTGGGCGGCCGCTTTCTTTTTCAGTTTTCTGACAGCAGCCAGTGTTTTTGCCACGTGTTGGTCTGGGCTGAGATTGGAGTACGCGAAAACGATTTTCCCCGAGGGGGCGATCACGTAGGATGTACGGTTTGATAAACCGGGGATGAGCGTTAATCTGGCATCGTATTTCCTGGCGATCTTTGCGCCCTTGTCAGAGGCTACTGGAAATTTTCCGCTACAGTACCTGCTTTCTTTTGAAAAGGTGGCCAGCTCTGATAACTTTCCAGCAGTGATGCCCACGACGCTGGCGTGCACAGCTTTGAATTGTGGGATAGCCTGTGAGAACAGATGCGCCTCGATGTTGCAGCCATAGGTATGTGGCGCGGGGAAAAAATACAAAACGACAGGGCCTTTCTTCAGTGCATCAGTCAGGTGAAAAGTGAAGGAGTGCCCAGCCAGGTAGGCAGGTGCGCTGAAACGTGGCGCTGATACGCCGGTTTTGAGCATGGCCAGCACAGGGCTGGCCAGCAGTGAGCCGAATAGCATGATAAGGGCAGCAGATGAGCGCAGGCGTTTCATGGAAGATCTTCCCCGTGTCTGAGCTTGCAGATAATAACTGGATAAGGCGTAGCGTGGTTTGTTTCTGGGTTGGGAGGGATGATGGACGCACGGGCTGCGATGTGCCGGAAGCCTGGAGCGGAAAGGTCAGGCTTACAGGAGTGGGGAGTGCGCGACGCAAACATAAAACTGCTCGGGCTGATAGTCAACCTCGGCTATGGTAGCCGCAAGGAGGTGACACGGATGTTTCGTGAAGGACGGATCACCGATAAGGATGGTTATGTGCTCTATGCCGATGACAAAGTGCCGCACGCCCGCGTGCGCCTTGACGGTCAACTTCTGGATCCAGCGCCGGGTCTGGTGCTGATGATGCACAAGCCCCTGGGCGTGAGTTGTTCGCACAAGGAGCAGGGACGTTTGGTCTATGAGTTACTGCCGCCGCGTTACCGGCGGCGGCGTCCGCTGCTGTCCACGGTGGGGCGACTCGATCGTGATACATCCGGTTTGCTGTTGTTTACCGATGATGGTGTCTTGTTGCACCGGATTATTTCACCGAAAGCAAAGGTGGCCAAATGTTATGAGGCGACGCTTGCTGAGGATTTGCGTGGTCACGAGGTCGATCTGTTCGCTAGTGGCAGCTTTATGCTGGCCTCAGAAATCACGCCGCTAGCACCTGCCAGGCTGGACGTCCTGACGCCGCGACGGGTGCAACTGACCGTGACGGAAGGCCGCTACCATCAGGTGCGGCGCATGTTTGCCGCGACGGGTAACCGCGTGGTTAGTCTGTGCCGGGTATCGCTGGGCGCGCTGGTGCTGGGCGACTTGCTCCCCGGTGCATGGCGGCCTCTGCTACTTGCTGAGTGCGCACAGATTTTTACCAGGCGAGGGTAAAACCAAAGACCTAATCTGATCTGGGATTTGTTTATAGAATTTCCCCTTAATGTACTTGGATGGACTTGAGGCATTCCTTGGCTGAGTGTCCCAGGAGATTGCTTTTGATATAGGGTGATGCGTCCCCGAATTTTTCGAGGGAAGAGCGAATATCTCGCAGGGTGTCAAGCGCTGCCTTGAATTCGGTTTGATAGGGGTGGCTTTTATCGCAAGAATTGATCATAGTCCAAAAATGCGGAAAGTGTGTCTCAAAAAGGTATTCCGCTGACGTGTGCAGTTTTTTCCCAGTAAGGGTAAGACGCTTTAAAATACGCTCTTTAGACATCTTCATATGAAGAAACATCGGGGTGTTCAACCTATGGAAGGCATTATTGAAATGGTATGCTGATGGGTACAGGTTGTCGTGGAATCGCTGTCGCAGCTGCCTCTCGAGGTCGACGTCGAGAAAAAAAAACGGTAAAAGCACGCCTGCTTCTATCCATTTAACATCATTCGGAAGGTCAGCGCGGCTTTGGAAACGAATCCTTGTGACACGCGTGTCAAGGAGTTTTGTGAGAAGACACAGACCGCTTTCCTCTTCCTTGGCAGCTGCACCCAGCCCCAGGGCATAAAGAAGCAGGGTGGCCGGATAACGCTTCAACGTCAGGTCCGAATTCATATCTATGTTGTCTATGTTGTCTATGGTCACCAATTTTTCTAGTGCTTGCCGCCACGTCTCGTGGTGCCAATCCTCCACCCAACGGCCACCTTCTTTGGCCATGGCTAGCAGCGTTTCGCAGGTAGCCTCATATTTCTTGAGGCTTGCCGTAAGATCCGCCTTATCGGATGTGGAATGAGAAGTGGCGTCGCGTAGGTTGCGTATGCGCGCTACTTCACGGTCCACCAGATCATCAAGACGGATGCGTTGCTCGGATTGGGGAAGATAGCGCTTGATGAGAGCGACCGCCACCTCCGTTGAGTAAGGGTGTGGTCGCGCGCATGACTCCAGAGCCTCCACCCTATCTTTGAGTGTGGTAAAGAATTCATCCGCATTCTCAATTGGTATTTCCTTTGCATTTCTATGTTTTATCAGCTGCTTGGCATTCTCACTTGGGTTTCCGTATATGGCCCAGAAGTGAGAGAAACGGCGAGATTTGGTGCGCTCGATGGCAGCTCGCAAGGCTTGGTCCCATTCCCCTGACCAGCCACAGACGATGAGTCCAAACTCGTCGAAAATGCTATCCAGAAGCTTATCGAATGAATCGGGATACTCCGCTAATTCTTTGGTTGTATTGCGGATGCGGGTGTCCATATAATCACCATGCACTTTAAATACAACACAGCTTTTGCGTATTGCATGAATTAAAGGCACCATGCCATCCACTTGATCCTTCGAAGAGAGCACGGTCGGTACCACCTTTGCGTCTGTTAAAGCCCTTTCCATCAGACGGTCGAAATTAGTGGTGATGATGATGCGGATATAATCCTTTGCGACAAGATGGGCGATGGCCTCGTGCGCCTTGGTAGGTGCCTTGAGACCCTGCTCGTCCTGATCAGAAGGCTCTATATAGCCGTTCAGTAATTTCTGGCGTTCGGTTTTAGTGTCGGCTAATTCTTCTAACAGCTTAGAGTAGTCAGGCTCGTTTTTATAATGCTCTCGATACCATTTTTCCGCATTAAAGTCGGGCGCGGACGCGCAGTTTCCATCCTTCATCACAGCCAGCTTTTTCACTAAATCAAGTGTAATCTTCCAACCCGTAGGAATGCCGGCGGATTTTGAAATGCCTGATCCGAGCAATAGGGCATAGATACCAGGGCTGCCGTGAATTGAGAAAGCAAGGACGTCTAGCGGATCGATCATGCCGGATTTACCATTTTCAAGAAACCGCGTGGCCTTCTGGACACGCAGTTTGCTGGAGATGAGCTGAGAGAGGAGAGTGTCGCGCACAGTAACAAGACATTCTGTATCTTGCTTGATGAATGCAATATGTGCAAGTGTATTTGATGCCATAACATCGAAATGACGAAAAAGAATAGCGGAGTGTTAAGGAATCCCTGATCAATGGATGTTCTGAGCAAG
>JAAXIA010000193.1 GCA_012270595.1 Rhodanobacteraceae bacterium
CTGCATAACCACTCTGCCACCTAGCCATTACCTGCAAAGCGACGCCACCGTGATGGACATGAGGACCGAAAAAACAGATAAGAAGGGGCCCTACTACATCCTTCATCACAACGTTTCACCTATCAAACTGGAGCGGGAAACGAGACTCGAACTCGCGACCCCGACCTTGGCAAGGTCGTGCTCTACCAACTGAGCTATTCCCGCATCAGCAAGCGCATATTGTCAATTATTTGCTCCCGTGTCGTCAAGCCCCTCCATCATGTGATTTTTCTAGCTCTCTTTGCCACGAGAGGGCTCGGTCTTGAAGCTTGGCCAGGCAGCACGCAGGTAGTGCAAACCCGACCAGATCGTCAGCACTCCGGCAATCACCAAAAGCCATTCACCGATGTTGTACAGGCTGAGCAACCTGGCCTCTTTCTCATGCTCAACGATCAACACCACCAGAGCCACCATCTGCATTAAGGTTTTCAGCTTCCCAATAAAGACCACCTTGACGGTAGCGCGCATACCGATTTCAGCCATCCACTCACGTAAGGCCGAAACGCTGATCTCACGTCCAACGATGATCGCAGCAGTAATGGCCAGCATCATGTCCGACCAGCCACCGCGATGAGACGCCACCAACAGAAACAAGGTCACCACCACCATCAGCTTGTCAGCCACTGGGTCAAGAAAAGCACCGAAGACTGAGGCCAGCTTAAGGCGCCGCGCCAGAAAGCCGTCAAGCCAGTCGGTAACCCCCGCCAGCACAAAAATAATGGCTGCTGCAACATTGTGCCCGTGAAACGGCAGGTAGAAGACAATCACCATCAAAGGTAGCAGCATAAGCCGAATCAGAGTCAGCCAGGTAGGTAGGTTAATGCGCATACTTTGAGTTCCCGATGCCAACCTTCGGCCGGTGTGGCACGTTTCATGAATTTAACGTCGGCTTAGTTGCGCAGCGCAGCATAAATACGCTGGGCCAGGTCCTGATGTATTCCTGTCACACGCATCAATTCTTCCACACCCGCCGCTTCCACGCCGGCCAAACCGCCAAAAGTACGCAACAAGGCGGCACGTCGCTTCGCCCCCACGCCAGGTATATCTTCCAATGTGCTGCGCTTACGCGCTTTATCACGCCGCTTGCGATGCGCATTGATAGCAAAGCGATGCGATTCGTCGCGCACAGCCGCCACCAGATGCAAGGCGGGTGAGGCATAACCGGGATGGATATGGCGCGCCGCACTGCCAGATGAGCCATCAGTGAGGATCAGTATTTCCTCGCCAGCGCGGCGCGCTGGCCCCTTGGCCACGCCCACGACCCGGATGCCGATCAAACCCAAACCCGCGAGGACATCCAGCGCCTGCGCCACCTGCCCATCACCACCATCAATAAGCAAAACATCCGGTCGCAAGCCCTCACCCTCAGCCACTTTGCGGAAACGTCGCGTCAATGCCTGGTGCATGGCTGCATAATCATCCCCCGGTGTGATCCCCTCGATGTTGAAACGACGATAGTGCGATTTCTCCGGCCCTTCAGGACCAAAAACCACACAAGAAGCCACCGTCAGTTCACCGCGCGTATGGCTAATGTCAAAACACTCCAGGCGCTTTGGCGATTCAGGTAGTGCAAGCAGCTGACGCAGAGCCTCAAACCGCACAGCCAAAGTTTGCCGACTGCTTAGGCGCTGAGTCAATGCAACCTGCGCATTATGCTCAGCCATATGCAAAAAGCGTGCGCGCTCACCGCGCACATTGGCCTTGAGTTCTACCACACGCCCCGTGCGTTTCATCAGCAATTCCGTCAACAACGCATGGTCAGGCAAGCGCTCCGCTACAATCAGTTCACGCGGCACCGGACGATCCATATAATACTGGGCAATAAACTGCGACAGCACATCTCCAGCTTCAGCATCCATCGGCAAGTGCGGAAAGAAATCACGGGTACCCAGACTGCTCCCGTCACGGAAAAACAGCACACTGATACAAGCCACCGCCGATTCAATACGACAAGCAATCACATCCATGTCTGCGCTTGCCCCCTGGACATAATGCTGTGCTTGCAACTGACGCAACATTGCCACTTGGTCGCGTAACATCGCTGCACGCTCAAACTCAAGCGTCTGGCTGGCCTCTTCCATCGCATTTGCCTGTTCATCAATCACCGCGCTACTGCGACCTTCCAGAAACATTTGAGCATGACGCACATCGCGCGCGTACTCCTGTGTGGAAATCAGACCCACACAGGGTGCCGTGCAACGGCCAATCTGATACTGCAAGCAAGGACGTGAGCGGTTACGGAAATAGCTATCCTCACACTGACGCACCTTGAACAATTTTTGCATCAAAGTGAGGCTCTCACGTACCGCAGAGGTACTCGGAAAGGGGCCGAAATAACGTCCGGCAAGCCGTTTGGCACCACGATGAAAACCAAGCCTCGGATAGTCATCTTCACTCGAGAGATAGATGTAAGGATAACTTTTATCATCGCGCAGAATAATGTTATATCGTGGCTTTAGCGACTTGATTAACTGTGACTCAAGCAGAAGGGCTTCCGCCTCAGTGCGTGTTACTGTGATCTCAACACGGGCAACCTGCGCAACCATCGAAGCAACACGCGGCTTCATCTGCGGTTTCAAAAAATAACTACTCACCCGCTTTTTCAGATTACCCGCCTTCCCCACATACAACAGCCTACCCGCAGCATCAACGTAACGGTACACGCCAGGCGAAGTAGTCAGCGAATGAACAAAAGCCTTGCCATCGAAAGCTTGCGGCACTATGGACTGCATGGGTAGATTTTACCCGCTCCGTATCATGTCTGCCTCATCGCCACTCTCACGAGATTTGGCTCCACGTCAATAAAAGACCCTGAAAGGTAATTTTTAAAACCTGCTCCGGTCGGCTCACTCCCTCATCGTCCGCTTCGCCCGAAGCTCCGCGAGGCTACGTGCACCACAAGCCATGTGGTAAGGTCGCTGGACAACGCCCGTCACCGACAACCGATGCGCAGCAGGCACGGATACCATGCAGAATACCCCGCACAAATCCACAGCGCGGAAACGGGTTTGCTTGTGATCCTTTTCCAATAGGGCAAAAAATCTGCCTGAACTACTCAGCTAATGCATACGGGCACACGCAGGTCAAAAATCACATTTCGCAATACCAACCCTATAACAGCTAAGCGAAGGATTGCCGTGTCTTATGGTTAAATCACAACAATACTCTCTGTTTAAATTTTCATTGAAAGGTAATTTAAGATGATGTTGGATTTTGTCGCCGATATACAGATTTAAAAATGCATGTTCTGGGCTGGCTGGATTGTGATACGTCAGGCTTCCTATCCATTCTCCATGCGGCCATGATTTACTATGCAGATCGAAATTGTAAATTTGATAGATAATCTGGCTGTAATGCCTGCGGTCGGAACCCTCATCATCAATCTTGCCCCAATACGTGCGATCTGCAGTCGAAAAAGCCCTATCTGGGGGTTGCTTCAGCTCAGAGCAATGCCTATGCGGATCAGATTTCCTGCACATATTATTTTGACTGGACTGCTCAAAATATAGTGCCGGACCATAATGATTGAGCACATACATATGGATCTGCTTGAATGCATATGCTAACTGAAAAGGTAGCATGGAAACCACGCACAGACAAAACACCAGCCTGACCTTACCTGTATTCACCATGATTCATATAACCTCTAACAAAACTCACACCAGCACTTTATGCTAACGCATCCAAGTTTGTAATTATAACCAGGTATCAGATGCCAGTCAAGCACAAACAACGCTAGGCTGACTACTCCCACTCAAAAATCAATTAGAAAAAATACTTGGGGATGAAGTAGCTAAGGAATCCCTGATCA
>JAAXIA010000087.1 GCA_012270595.1 Rhodanobacteraceae bacterium
AATCACCGCCGTGCCTGCACGTGCGTGGCACACTTCGGCAACATCACTTAGGCTCTCCAGCCTGCCCACCGGACCCGTCAGCATGAAGCTGGCCGCTTGTGCAGGAAACGAAGAAGGATTGTCGGCAAGCACAGCGGCATTCATGGCCCGCATGATACCCGGAAAACGCTTTGCCTGCTCATGAAGGAATCTGCTCAAGTACCTATCAGGCCATGTTTCACCCATCTTGAGGATTTACAGAAATGATTGCAACCTGGTTTTTCTTTTTCGAAAAATCAATGTGTTAAAAAGATTTCTCTGAAAACCCCTGGCAACATTGCAAAAGTCTGATGTAATGGAGCCACAAGCTATTTAAGGTTTTTGGCCACCAGCTCGCCTGCCCCTTAACCGGTCAGCAGGCGCACAGGCCAGTACGTACTGGTACCTGATTATTTCTCGTTAGGAGTAGTGCATGTCGCGTTTTCGAAAGATTCTACTGATCATCATTGTCCTCGTGGTGTTACTGGCGGTGGGTGTCCATTTCATGCACAGGTCTCCGCGCGGTGAAATCAGTCCGGAAAGCGTTTCGGTGCCAGTCACGGTGGTACCGGTAGTGAGGCATGATGTGCCAATCTACTTAAGCGGGCTGGGTACTGTGGTGGCGTATAAGACCGTTACCATCAGCCCACAGGTCAGTGGTCAATTGCTCAGCATTCATTTTAAGGAAGGAGGCAAAGTGAAGCGGGGGGAGTGGCTGGCACAGATCGACCCGCGCAGATTCCAGGCCAGCTATGACCAGGCGCTGGCGAATGCACGCCAGGCTCAGGCCCAGCTTGATACCGCGCGTAGCCGCTATCAGCGCAGCCAGGTTCTGCTTGATAAAGGCTACATTTCCAAACAGGACATGGAAGGATTGCGCAACAAGGTTGCCCAGAACAAGGCAATGGTAGCAGCAGACAAGGCGAGTATTGAAAATGCCAAGCTACAACTAGACCATACCCGCATCATCTCACCTATTGACGGCGTGGCAGGTTTGCGCGACGTAGACCCGGGCAATGTAGTCAGTGCCAGTACCACTATCGTCACACTCACCAGAATTCATCCTATTTACGTGGAATTTAATCTTCCCGAACAAAATATTGAAGAAGTGCGCGCGGCGTTGAGATCTCATAAACAGCTTGCCGTGCGTGCATTCAACCGCAAGGATACCCATCCGATTGCCAACGATGGTGTGCTTCAGGTGATCAATAACCAGATCGACACCAGCACAGGTACATTCAGACTGCGTGCGCTGTTCAGCAATAAGGAAAACAAGCTATGGCCAGGCCAGTTCGTCAATGTGCAACTAAAGGTGCGCACGGTCAGGGGCGGCCTGGTCATTCCCGCCGAGGCGGTGCAGCGCGGACCTGATGGCAACTTTGTTTATCTTCTCAATCCTGATAAGACGGTAGTAAGCATGCGAGAGGTATCCGTGGGAAGTGATGTCGGCGACAACAAGGTGATGATAAACCAGGGGGTCAAACCCGGGCAGCAGGTGGTGACCGAAGGCCAGTTCCGCCTCAAACCGGGTGCCCGGGTGACGCCACTAAAACCCGGTGAGCTGCCACCGCTACCCACACCGACGACAACCCAAAACGGTGCCAGGAAAAAGCACCTGCATTGAATGGGTCGCCTCTTCCCCTCATGCTGCGCCACACTGCGCACGCAACATGCATTGCATACACCTTCTGAAGATGTACGGCTACGGGTTGTAAAGAATTTTAAGGCTGCTACAAGCTTTAGTTGCGCCTGTGATGTAACCATTATGCCCAATCTCTGAGCGAGCGTTTTCTGACTATGGGGAGGACGGTTCCAGTCGCAAACGGTTTTTTAAAAGACAAAAAACTGAACATTGAAATAATAGACCGCAAAGTTAAAAAAAGACCCCGTCAAAGCGGGGTCTTTTTTTTGAGCAATCGGAATACCTGGCAGGTGCCCCAGGCCATGCTTCATGGCCGGACCTCTGGCCCGCCCGCGCGCGCGGGCGGGCGGGCAACGGACAGGGGCAGGATCAGAAGTCCATACCACCCATACCGCCCATGCCACCAGGAGCTGCTGCCGGACTGTGCTCTTCCTTCTTCGGCAGTTCAGCCACCATCGCCTCAGTGGTAATGGCCAGACCCGCGACGGAAGAAGCATACTGGAGCGCCGAGCGGGTGACCTTGGTCGGATCCAGAATGCCAAATTCGATCATGTCACCGAACGCACCTGTCGCGGCATTGTAGCCGTAGTCACCTTTGCCTTCCTTGACCTGGTTCACGATAACGCTCGCTTCACCGCCGGCATTAGAAACGATCTCACGCAGAGGTGCTTCCAGCGCACGGCGTGTAATGGCTACACCGAGGTTCTGGTCTTCGTTGCCACCCTTAAGTGACTCAAGGGAGTCAAGCAGGCGTAGCAAGGCCACACCACCGCCAGGAACCACACCTTCCTCAACAGCAGCACGGGTGGCATGCAGCGCATCTTCCACACGGGCTTTCTTTTCCTTCATCTCGACTTCGGTAGCAGCACCAACCTTGATAACCGCCACGCCACCAGCCAGCTTGGCCACGCGCTCCTGCAACTTCTCACGATCGTAGTCGGAGCTGGTTTCCTCGATCTGCGCCTTGATCTGGCTGATACGCGACCGGATACGCTCAGCTTCACCGGCACCGTCAATGATCGTGGTGTTTTCCTTGCTGATGACCACCCGCTTGGCACGGCCCAAGTCAGCAATGCCGGCTTTCTCCAGTTGCAGACCAACTTCTTCAGAAATCACCTGGCCGTTGGTCAAAATGGCCAGATCTTCCAAAATGGCCTTGCGACGATCACCGAAACCAGGTGCCTTGACGGCAGCAACCTTAACGATACCGCGCATGGTGTTAACCACCAGCGTGGCCAGTGCCTCACCTTCGACTTCTTCGGCAACGATCAGCAGTGGCTTGCCTGACTTGGCTACCCCCTCAAGAGTGGGCAGCAGTTCACGCACGTTGGATATTTTTTTGTCGTGGATGAGAATGTACGGATCATCCAGTTCAACCTGCTGCGACTGCTGATTGTTGATGAAGTATGGCGACAGGTAACCACGATCAAACTGCATGCCTTCGACTACATCCAGCTCATTTTCCAGACCTGAGCCTTCCTCGACGGTAATGACACCCTCTTTGCCAACCTTTTTCATCGCGGTGGCGATAATGTCGCCAATGGCGGCATCCGAGTTGGCTGAAATGGTGCCGACCTGGGCAATGGCCTTGTCGTCGGCAGTGGGTTTGGACAATTTCTTCAGTTCACTCACCGCAGACGTCACTGCTTTGTCGATGCCGCGCTTGAGATCCATAGGATTGATTCCGGCAGCGACGGCCTTCATCCCCTCACGAATGAGGGCCTGCGCCAGCACAGTAGCGGTGGTGGTCCCGTCACCAGCAGTGTCGGAGGTTTTAGAAGCGGCTTCCTTGACAATCTGCGCGCCCATGTTTTCATAGGCGTCGGCCAGTTCAATTTCCTTAGCCACGGAGACACCGTCCTTGGTCACGGTCGGAGCACCGAAGCTCTTTTGTAAAACAACATTACGCCCCTTCGGGCCCAGGGTCACCTTGACGGCGTTTGCAAGCGTATTCACACCCTTGAGGATGCGAGCGCGGGAATCTTCGCCGAAGCGTACTTCTTTAGCGGCCATAGTAGTTTGCCTCAAAAAAAATTGGAATGGAAAACAAAAATCCAGGAGAAAGGAAGGATCACCAACGCTTTTCCCACGAGAGTCACAATGATCCGTGCTGGCACTCTAAGGCGTCAGCAGCCGATGCCTGCGCACTCTCCCGAAAGGAAGGCGTCAATCAGTCCTCGACCACGGCCACGATGTCATCTTCCTTCAGGAAGACTAACTCTTCGCCATCAATCTTGATTTCCTGACCGGCGTACTTGCCGAACAGCACTGCATCACCTTCCTTAAGCGACATAGGACGCACCTTGCCATCACTTTGGATCAGGCCAGTGCCGGCGGCAATCACCTTGCCGCGGGTGGGTTTTTCGGTAGCGCTATCGGGGATGACGATGCCACCGGCGGAGACACGCTCCTCTTCCAGACGCTTGACGATGACGCGATCGTGCAGCGGACGCAATTTGCTCATAACGACTCCAGTTGCTTTAGGTTGTAGATGGGAAACAAAAACCAGATAAACGAATCTGACCTGAATGCCTTTATCAGCACTCGGCATCATCGAGTGCTGATTTTAGCCATGTCGCAGGCGCTCCGGCAAGAAACCGTCCCATAAGGTCAGCACCATACGACCGAATCATAGGATGGGGTATGCCATTCGTATTTCAAGGTATGGTGGCATACTGGGGTAAAGATTTTTCTATCGCCAATCCGGTACCCAAACGCCATGAACCAAGTCGTTCTCATTTGTTATTGCACCTGCCCTGATACCGGCAGCGCGCAAACCATGACTGAAACACTGCTCAAGGAACAGCTCGCGACCTGTGTCAACCAGCTGCCGAACGTTGTCTCCAGCTACCGCTGGCACGGCCAGATTATCCACGACAAGGAAGTGCTTCTGCTTATCAAGACGCCAGCCAGTCGCTTCGAAAGTTTGGCGCGTCGTCTACTGGAAATCCACCCCTATGAACTTCCCGAGCTGATCGCCGTGCCGGTAACGCAAGGCCATCGCCCCTATCTGGACTGGGTATGCCAACTTGGAAGCACCCCACCCGGCGGGTAGGCGGTCTGTTGATTGACAGATTGGCGAACGCATTAACCGCCACTACCAGCACTTTTCCCCGGCGGACATCCGCAGGGCAACCCAATTCCTATTATCATTCTGGATTTATCATGCTCTACTGGCCATCACACCGCCTGTTAATGCGTCTGCTTATACTGCTCAGCCTGTTGCTCATACAAACCGGCGTATGTGCGAAAAACGAGGCTGTTTTACCGGTAACCCAAGCCTACCAGCTCAAGACCGAGGTTTCCAAGCCAGGACTGCTAAAGCTGCACTGGACCATTGCGCCACACTATTTTCTCTATCGCGAGCGGATAAAGTTTAGCGCAGGTCGTGGGGTAACCTTGGGCAGCGCACGCCTACCCAAGGGTGAAAAGCATGTCGATCCGTTCCTTGGCGTCACCTGGATATACCACCACAGCATCGATGCCCTCCTACCCTATACCATAGCGCCCGGCACCACCCGACTGCGTTTGAGCGTGCGCTATCAGGGCTGCCGTGAGGTGAAACCAAAGCTCTGCTACCCCCCGCACACCAGGCAGATCAACCTGCCGCTATCGGGCGAGATGACACCACAGGCCAACACTCCTGGCACCAAAGCCCGCCCCACCCTGGCTGCCGCACTCGGGCTAACCGACAAAGCGATACCAGGAAGTTTCAACACAGGCACTGCCACCTTAACACCAGAACAGGCGTTCCACTTTGCGGCATTGGCTCAGGACGCACATCATCTACTGCTACGCTGGACGATGCCCAAGGGCTACTATCTATACCGCGACAAAATCAAGCTACAGCTAAAGAACGCGCACGGCCTGCACCTGGTTGCACCGCACTGGCCGCCAGGCGGCATGCACCGTGATGCCCATCATGGCCAGAGCATTGTTTACTTTAAGCAACTCGAATTGCCCATACACATCGAGGGTGATCTCACCCGTCCTAAACCCTATGACCTCGAGGTTGAGTTCCAGGGTTGCCAAGATGGTGGACTGTGTTATCCGTTGATGGAGCGCTTGGTGGCGGTGCAGGCAAACCACAGCGCACAGGTTAAGGCTATCCACCTTGCAGCAAGCACACCCGGGAACAAAATCCCTGCGCGGCAAGCAAAGGTGCGCCATAGCGGCGTGTCTCCGCTACATTTCCGCTTGCTGGGCGGTGTCTTGCTGCTCGCCTTTCTCGGCGGCCTTTTGCTTAACCTGATGCCTTGCGTGCTACCGGTACTGTCCATCAAGCTCGTCAGCCTGCTCGAAAGCGGCGAACGGCCAAAGCATCGACATCATCATGCGCTAGCCTATACAGCTGGCATTATGTTTTCATTCACTGTTATTGGCCTTGCCATCATCACCTTGCGTGCCGGTGGCCATGCCCTGGGTTGGGGTGCACAGCTACAGCAGCCCTTGCTGGTTGCCATACTGGCCTGTGTCATTTTTGCCCTTGGTTTGTCGATGTCTGGCGTGGTGCAATTTGGTAACTCGCTTGGCAATGTTGGCAGCACGCTGGTTCGTCATGGTGGGATCAGAAGTGACTTCTTCACCGGCGTATTGGCAGTGGTCGTAGCCAGTCCATGTACTGCACCATTTATGGGTAGCGCGCTGACCTACGCCTTCACTGCACCAAGGCTCAATGCCTTGCTCGTTTTTCTGATGCTGGGCTTGGGGCTGGCTTCACCATTCCTAATGATTGGCTTTATTCCGTTCCTGGCGCGCTGGGTGCCACGCCCGGGCCGCTGGATGGAAACTCTCAAGCAGGTGTTGGCCTTCCCAATGTATCTGACCGTGGTCTGGCTTGTCTGGATCGTGACACACCAGCGTGGTGCCGATGCCATGGCTTTACTGCTCATCGCCATGGTGTTGCTGGCACTGACGCTTTGGTGGTTTGAACGCAGCCGGACCCAGGGACTTATCAAGCGCGCATGGGTACTGCCGCCAGCCTTGCTTGTCTTCATCTCGCTCTACACCCTGGGAAACATAACGGCCCCAACGCGGACAGTACAAACTACCGATGGCTCCACGCCCTACAACCCAAAACAACTGGCCACGCTGCGCGAAGCCGGCACACCAGTTTTGGTAGATATCACCGCCGACTGGTGCATTACCTGCAAGGTCAACGAGCGTGAAGTGCTGGGCACCGACAGCTTCCGCGCCCTGCTTAAACGTACCGGCACGGTTTATATGAAAGGAGACTGGACCAATGTGGATTCAGCAATCACCACTTTCCTGCAACACTATCAATCCCCTGGAGTACCGCTTTATGTGGTGTTCCCAAAAGGCGGAGGAGCAGGCCAAAAATTGCCGACAGTGCTGACCTTCAACCTGATGAAGCATGCGTTGGATCAGCACCCGTAACACTTGCGGCCTTTAAGCAAAACCTCACCTGGCATCAGGCACTCACCACCAGTTTTGTGTCCTGACCAGCGCACGACTGCCGGTAACAGGCTATCCTGCGTGCATTTCTACGGCGAATATCGCCAAACGACGGCGATCTGGACAATGCGTCAGTAAACACGCACACTGTGCACATCCTTTGTATGGACACCATGTCAAGGCTTTTACGTGGCAAAGATCCTGGTCCTTAATGGACCAAACCTTAATCTGCTAGGGCTTCGCGAACCGGATGTGTACGGCCACGATACGCTCGATGCTATCCAGGCCGGATTGCTCAGGCAGGTCAAAACGCTCGGACACGAGCTGCTTTGGTTCCAGTCCAACGCTGAACATGCACTGGTTGAGCGCATTCACCAGGCGCGCAACGAGCAGGTGGCGATCATTCTATGCAATGCCGCCGCGTTTACCCATACCAGTCTGGCTTTGCGTGATGCCCTGCTCGGTGTAGCCATTCCCTTTATCGAAATCCACTTGTCCAACGTGTTTTCACGCGAAGAATTCCGGCATCACTCCTACCTGGCCGACCGTGCCATCGGCGTAATTGCCGGCTTCGGTAGCGACAGCTACCGGCTAGCACTAGATGTCGCCTTGCACCGATTAACGGTTAACTGACGAGAGCTTGGCTTAAGCTCTACTGCGCAAGCTGGCACCATATACCCGTTTACAGGAAGTCCTATTCAATGGATTTACGCAAAATCAAAAAACTGATCGACCTGCTTGAGGAATCCAACCTGGCCGAACTGGAAATCAGGGAGGCCGAAGATGTGGTACGGCTCTCACGGGTACCCAAGAGCAACGTGAACATGACTGCTCCGGCCCCGATTTCCACGGTGGTTACAAGCCTGCCGGATGCCGCTGCGCCATCCGCCGCCGACGAGAACCGGCACACACTTCCGCCTGGCCACTTGGTGAAAGCACCCATGGTAGGCGCTTTCTATGCCTCCTCTTCACCAGACATCCCACCGTTTGTCAAAGTCGGTCAGAAAGTCAAGGTCGGTGACACACTCGGTATTATTGAAGCCATGAAAATGTTCAACCAGATCGAAGCTGACGCGGCTGGAACCATCAAGGCCATCCTGGTCGAGAATGGTCAAGCGGTTGAGTTCGACGAACCCATGTTCGTTATTGCCTGACATCATGCCCAAACTCCATAAAGTTCTGATCGCCAATCGCGGCGAAATCGCACTGCGTATACTGCGCGCCTGCCACAGCCTGGGCATCAAAACAGTAGCAGTGCATTCCACTGTGGACCGCAATCTCAAACATGTGGGGCTGGCCGATGAGTCAATCTGTATTGGCCCAGGTCCATCTGCTGACAGCTACCTCAACATTCCGCGCATCATCGCCGCTGCTGAAATCACCGACGCTGATGCAATTCATCCAGGCTACGGCTTTCTTTCCGAGCACGCCCAATTTGCCGAACAGGTGGAAGAGTCTGGTTTTATCTTTATCGGCCCAGAAGCAGGGGTCATCCATCAGATGGGTGACAAGGTAGAAGCAATCAAGGCCATGGAGGCCATCGGCGTTCCTTGTGTACCAGGTTCCGGCGGACCGCTCGGCAATGACATCGAAGAAAATCTACGCATCGCATACACGATCGGCTACCCGGTAATCATCAAGGCTGCCGGTGGTGGCGGTGGTCGCGGCATGCGCGTGGTCCGTGCCCCTGATCAGCTGGAACAGGCCGTCGCAACGACCCGTCAAGAAGCCGACGTCGCCTTTGGCAACCGCATGGTCTACATGGAAAAATTTCTGGAAAACCCGCGCCATGTGGAAATTCAGGTGCTGGCCGACGGGCAAGGTCATGCCATCCATCTGGCCGAACGCGACTGCTCCATGCAGCGTCGACACCAGAAGGTTCTCGAAGAGGCTCCGGCACCAGGCATCACGCCACAACAGCGCGCGCAGATCGGCAAAATCTGTGTGGACGCCTGTCTGCGTATAGGCTACCGCGGTGCCGGAACCTTTGAGTTCCTGTTTGAGGATGGTCACTTCTACTTTATCGAGATGAATACACGCATCCAGGTGGAGCACCCGGTGACTGAGTTCATTACCGGCGTCGATCTGGTACGCGAACAACTTTTGATCGCGAGCGGGGAAAAACTTTCTCTGCGCCAGGAAGACATCACCATTCAGGGCCACGCTATCGAGTGCCGTATCAATGCCGAGGATCCACACAATTTTTTGCCCTGCCCTGGGGCGGTGAACCGCTTTGAGGCCCCTGGTGGTCCTGGTGTACGCGTTGATACTCACCTGTACGATGGCTACCGCATTCCACCAAACTACGACTCGATGATTGCTAAACTGATCGTCTATGGCCATGACCGCGCATCCGCGGTCGCGCGCATGCGCCTGGCTCTGACCGAAACAGTCATTGAGGGCGCGAAATGCAATGTTGCACTCCAGCAGCGCATTATCAACGACAGCGGTTTTCAGCGTGGTGGCCAAAACATCCACTATCTGGAAAAACGTCTGGTCACCGCACAGGAACATCAAACCGGGCACAACAGGAAATCACCCAAATAAACAACAAGCATCAGTCATGGATTTGGCCTTTCCATCCGCGACAAGCTTCCCTGGCGTGCCGCACCATTAAACGGTTAACTGCACCAGCCTCCTTGCCTTCGCTTGTCCCTTTTTCCCTTCCGCAACCTTCGCCCCATGCCCTTTCTCGAACTCACTCTTAACATCCACGCCACCCGGCAACATGTCGTGGAAGAAACGCTGGAAGAAATGGGGGCTTTGTCGATCACTCTGCGTGATGCTGACGCTGAAACACCGGACGAACAAGCCATCTTTGAACCCACAGCGGGCGAATGCCTGCTGTGGCCAAATGTGATTTTGAGTGCATTGTTTGATTTTAGTAGTGACCGCCACCAATTAAGTGCCAGGCTAGGCAACCGCTTAGCCTGGCTGGAACCCGATCAAATCAGGTTTCAGGAACTAGCGGACATGGACTGGGAACGCGCCTGGATGGACCAGTTCCAGCCGATGCCTTTTGGTCACCGTCTATGGATCTACCCCTGGAACATCGAACCGCCACCCGATCTTGATCACGTTATCGTTCGCCTGGACCCAGGTCTGGCTTTCGGCAGCGGAACCCATCCCACCACGGCACTTTGCCTGGAGTGGATCGATTGCCTGGACCTGGCAGGAAAAACCGTCATTGATTATGGTTGCGGCTCCGGTATTTTAGGCATTGCCGCCCTAAAACTCGGTGCCGCCAAGGTGATTGGCATAGACAATGATCCACAGGCACTCGTGGCCTCGCGCGAAAACGCCCTGCGCAACGGCGTCGCCCATCACTTCGCACTTTACGCTGCGCAGGAGCACGTACCAGAGCCTGCTGATGTGTTAGTTGCCAATATTCTCGCTGCGCCCTTAAATGCACTGGCACCCAGCTTTGCCCAAATCACACGTCCCGGTGCATGCTGGGCTATTTCTGGCATCCTCGCCGGTCAGGAAACCCAGTTGCAACAACGCTACGCGCCCTGGTTTGAGCACTTACGGGTGGACACCCGCGAAGGCTGGGTACGCATCAGCGGCCACCGCCGCCCAGTAACCCGTTAAGCGTGTGCGTGATGGCTTCTGCCAGGGACTTAAGCTGGCCAATAAAAGCTCCAGGGACCGCCCAGAAGCACATGGCATCCACCGAATGATTTAACTTTATGCCCTGACAGGAGTAAAATCGCCCAGCCTTAGCGTTTCTAACCATGAATGGAACGAGGCCCATGCAGCCATCGTGTGGTGTTAGTTTGTCTCAAGGAACATGTCTATGAGAGGTACCTCATTAGCCGCCGACGCAACAAACAGGGAAGCACTTTCTTCAGGCGAGTGTGTCAATGCACCCGCCAGTTACAATGCGCACTTCTCTTGTGAAAAACCATTATCGCTCGACACCTACATCAGCCATATCGTCAATAACTATCTGGAAGACATCGGTGATACCGATGTTTGCGGGGGGCTGCATGCCATGCTCATCCGTGAAATTGAAAGTCCTTTGCTACGTGAAGTGCTTCATTTCTACGACGGCAACCAGAGTCGTGCTGCTGCCACGCTCGGTATCAACCGGTCTACCCTGCGCAAGAAACTCATCTCACTGGGCATACGTTGAACATGCGCCAAAACAGCCAGTTGACCAAGCTAGCCTTGGCCTTCACACCAAAGGCACGCAAGTTGTCACTGCTTTCAGATGAGGCGTCAACAGGCTATTAATGCAGCCAATGCCCGCTGCGGTGTCGCGACACGTGCTGCGAACTGGATGTCGGCACACTGCTTGCCAGTGCCTCAAGTTCCTCTGCAGTGACTGGGTGTTCGCTCCAGTAGTGGTTAACGGCCACCAGCACAGCTGGAAGCTGCGCCAGGCATTGCTCGTATTCCTCATCGCCCAGCTTGTCGAACTCGACGTCCGTGCTAAGTACACCTTCATCCACAGCCAGCGCCATCAGCGGACCAAGCGCTTCCATCAACGCAGAGTCGTCGTTCAGACGCCCTTCCCACAAGCAGGCGCGAAGATCAATCCCGCGACTAAAACCTTCACACCAGCCAGCCGCAGACAAATTAGGCAGTGGATCACTATCCACTTCGCCAAGGATGGGCTCGTAAGCGTCTATATCAAGTTCAGCCTGGATCGAATCATTGAGTTTGGCCAACAGTACCAGTACGCGATTGCCTTCGTCCTCATTGGAAAAGGGTTCATGCAACACCTCGGGAAGCCATTCTGCAGGCAGAATATTCACCGGACCGATCGCTATCGCACTGAGCAGACCGTGCACACCATCGAGCAAGAGACGCCCTTCACCCTCGCGGACCTGCCTACGAAAGTAATCATCCAGCTCATCCAACTCTTCATCGGTCAATGAACTGGGCCAATCTGTTTTCATTTTCATGACAAATCACAAGTCCAAATTCAGCACGACCGGCGTATGGTCAGAAGGACGCTCCCAGGTTCTCGGGTTCTTGTCAATGCCCACCGCCGTAACCAAAGGGCACAGTGCCGAACTGATGAGAATCAGGTCAATACGCAGACCCATGTTGCGCCGAAACGCGGCTTGCCGATAATCCCACCAGCTATAGTACCCTCCCCCTGATTCAGCCAGACGGAAGCTATCACTAAGGCCCAACGCCATAATCGCCGCCAAGGCCGCTCGCTCAGGAGGTGAACAAAGGATGCCGGTGCCCCAGGCAACGGGGTCATAGACATCACGATCATCCGGGGCAATATTAAAATCGCCCAAAACCACCAGTTTGGGGTAGCACAACAGCTCCGCTTCCAGAAAACTACGCACCTGCGCCAGCCAGTGCAGTTTGTAAGCGTATTTTACATCACCCACTGCCTTGCCGTTGACAACGTAGAGGTTCACCACGCGAAGATCGCCCACCGTGCTAACCAGGATGCGCCGCTGCGGATCTTCAAGCACGGGGATGTCAGTGAGCACTTCGCGTGGCTGCGTGCCTGCCAAAATAGCTACGCCATTATAGGTTTTCTGCCCTGCATAGACGCTACGGTAACCTGCCGCTGACAGAACCTCTACCGGGAATTTCCCATTCTCCAGCTTGGTTTCCTGCAATGCCACCACATCGGGCCTGGCCTCTGCCAACCAACGCAAAAGATGTGGCAAGCGCACATTCAGCGAATTCACATTCCAGGAGGCAATCTTCATTTTTCCATTGTAAGGGATGCCGACTGAAAGACATGCTGTTATCCGCCAGGAAATGGTTATGAATCAGGTGCTGCCCGCAATGGACTCCATGCATTATCGCCTGATGAGGCGAGAAACCTACTCAAGCACCGTGAATCTTACAGGTCCAAGCTGTCGCAGTTGACCCAGCAAGGCACCACCGAGCCATACCCGTGCACACAACTGGTGCACACCTGGGGTAATCTGCCAAGTTGGGTTACTACCACCATCATGGACAAGCAGCTTGCCATCCAGTTGCCATACCACACGCCGAATGGATAGCCCGGCACTGCCTAGAATGAAGTGATAACGCTGGCGGGCACGCGGCAGGCGCGGATCAATGATCAACGTTTCACCAGGTAGAGGACGCGCAATGGAAAGCGTAGGCAGCGTAGCTTCCATGGGAGACACCCGCTTTCCCTGATGCCAGTCAAGTCGTTTGATACATGCCGGAGGACCAATCCATTCACAGCTGTGCACCAGGCGTAGCGCCGGACTATGCCACAGACCGCCTACCGGGCTTGTCCTGCGCAAGTGCGCAAATATCTGGCGAAGCACCGGTCCGACGCTCTCGGCACCAGTCAGCCCCCTCATGACACCATCATCAAGCCGTCCCATCCATAAACCTACCGTGTAGTGATCATCAAAACCCACTACCCAGTTGTCGCGGTAGTCACTGGAAGTGCCTGTTTTAACTGCGGTAGGCATAGGTAGATCAAGCACACTATCGGTGCCAAACTCGGCACTACGTGCATCCGGATCGGACAGGATATTAGCAAGCAATGCGCTAACCGGCGCTGGCAAGACTGTGACTGGATCGGGTTGCGGCACATCAGCAAGCACGTGTAGCGGTAGATAGCGGCCATGGCGGGCAAGACTGGCATAGGCCTGTACCAGATCGTACAAACGCACGCCACCGTCGCCCAGAGCAATGGCGGG
>JAAXIA010000024.1 GCA_012270595.1 Rhodanobacteraceae bacterium
ACATCCATTGATCAGGGATTCCTTAAAGACCATCAAAATAAATACACCTTTTTTTATATCATTTTTTTCTACCTTGCTCAAGAATAAACACATCACCAGGACACATCAGCGCATGCACGCCGTCAATCGCCCCAGCTGGCTTCCAGACAAAACTGCACGCCATTAACGGTAAACATATTATGTATTGATGACAAGCCGCTCACCAGTGTATCCGGAAGGACGGCAAGCGCTACAGCAGGCTGCGCGCCAGGCATAACCTGCAACAGCTGTACCAGCTCGCCATCAGCCGTTTTAAGACTTGCGCCACTCTCTAACACTTGTGCCATGGAAACACGATGCAGATGGCGTTTGTGGCGGCCACGATAATGCATGCGCGCAACCACTTCCTGTCCTGGATAGCAGCCCTTATCCAGGGAAACGGCTGAAAGACGATGCAGGGAAAGCGCCGGTGGTAGCAGCTTTTCCAGCAACATGTCCGGCAGCCAGGCCCAGCCCTGATCAAGCTGCATGCGACACCAACCGTCGCTACCAGAAAAGTTTTGACCGACAATCAGCGAATGATCGCCACAACCAATAACCACTACATCACCTTCACGGCGGGACCCATACAAGGCATGCGCTGATCCACATGCAAGCATGTGCGTCGTCGAAGCAGTGATCCTGACACGTGCGCGAAACACAAAGCGTTGGAGTGCCGCAGACAGGGTGTTGGCATCCCCCCCCCGCAACAGCAAAAAAAGCTGCTGCGCTTGTAGTCGGACCAGATGGCACAGCATCCGAACACGCCCCTGGGCATTAAGCCACGCGCTAAACTGCCATTGTCCATCAGCCAACGCAGCAACATCTGTGCTGAACTGGCATTGCGCGAAGGAAACGGCATCCTGGCCTTCGAGCAAGAGGGTTTGTGCGATGTGTGGCATGCCATCTCCCAAGTTGGTAAAGAAAAGAGTTATGCCAGAAATATAGCCGAGGAGGAGGAGGAGAAATCCTGCAAGATCTGTTCACACGGTAACCTTATTGGAACAACCATTATCTATAAAAAAAGTGTTTGTTCATTGTTTGTTTGCTATAATGTCCTTTTGTCCTCTTGATTGCATAAGCACTCAAAAGGTCTGTACTCCCAGGCGTTTCACGGCTTCTCTGATGCCACCGTCACCTGGGCAACAAACCAGCACCATTGTCACTGCCTGGAGAGTCTATAAGCTCTCCAGATCCGCTTTAAATGACACGACTTTCCCTGGCACTTCTTTTAAGTTCTAGTGCATCGGAGGCCGCATGACCATTTCAATGATTTTATGGCTCGCATCCATGCTACCTCGGCCACTGGCCAGCCAAACCTGTCTGGCGACAACGGTATACCTGGAGGCACGTAACCAACCTGTGATCGGCCAGATGGCTGTCGCTGAGGTCGCTCTGCGCCGCCTCACCCAGGGGCATTGGGGCAAAACCTTATGCGCTGTTGTCACACAGCCGCACCAGTTCGCCCCTACCCTGCTGCCGCCATCTTTTGAGATCACCAACCTCTCCGCCTTCCAGAAGGCATGGAACGTCGCCGGTCAATCCATAACCAACTGGCATCTTCCACCCAGCAAGCGCCACCTGGTCGTGCCCCACGCCGATCATTTTGCCACGATCGCCGTCTCGCCCTCCTGGGAACGCCACCATACCGGCGTTACCATTGGCTACCACACTTTCTATGCGCTTAACTAAGCCACCTTTGAGGCTCGACAAGAAAACCTGTTAACACCCTCATTAACAATAAGCTTTATAGGCTTTTTTTATGGTGCGCCGTGCATGTGTTTTGCTGGTACACGCCAAAGGCGTCGCACCTGGTGGTACAATGCCGGATGCAGGGGCCGGCCAGATGCCTTGCCAATAAAGACATGACGCCACCGCACACTCTTTTGCCGGGCCTTGCTGACAGCCACGTACACCTCAACCATGTCCGGTTCGAGAATGATCTTGAGGATGTTCTTGAACGAGCGCGCATCGCCAATGTCAACACCTTGATTGTTCCTGCTGTAGATGCCAATAGTTGGCAAAGCATCCGCAGGCTGCATCATGCCAAACCATCTGTCTACGCGGCCTATGGCTTGCACCCCCTGTTCCTGCCTGCGCATCGGGAAACTCATCTCACTCTGCTGGAACACTGGCTGGAAGGCGGCGAGGCCATCGCCATGGGCGAAATTGGGCTCGATTTTCATGACATTTCGACCAATACCCAGCTCCAGCAACATTACTTCCAGAAGCAACTGGAACTGGCGCGCAGACATCAGCTTCCAGTCATTGTTCACGCACGCCGGGCACTTGATCAAGTCATTTACAACTTGCGCCAATCCTGCGTTTATGGCGGCGTGGTCCACAGCTTTTCTGGTAGCTGGCAACAGGCGGTGCAACTATGGGATCTAGGTTTTTATCTAGGCATTGGCGGCCCGGTAACCTACCCGCGTGCACAGCGCCTGCGGCGCATCGTGAGTCACATGCCCCTTGAATGGCTACTATTGGAAAGTGATGCACCCGACCAACCCGCATTGCAGCATCGCGGACAACGCAATGAACCTGCGTTTATACGCAACACCTTAAGCTGTATCGCTCAGCTACGGCAACAAACAGAGCAAACCATCGCTGCGGCCACACTGGCCAACACCCGCCGCCTGTTCAAGCTGGAACAAGATGGGCATTGAAGTTTTTTCCTGCATCAGAGACTCCCTACGTAGCAGCAGAGGGCATTAACGTCCAATACCATACAAGATGGTGCGATATTTGTGTGTAGAATCTCCGGAAAACCAAAGCATAGTCGGCGTACGCAGTCGTACTGTATTGCCTGCAAACGCTCCAATTAAATATGAAAAACGAACTTGCGCCATGAATGTCTCTTTGCGTCGTTTCAGCCAGTTTCTCCTGCTCCTAGGTCCGGTAGCCATTCTTGGCGCGTGCACCGTACCGCACAAGCTGAAACGCCCTGAACTCAGTGAGACGGTTTCACTGGCAACACTGCATGTGCCTACCCGTAAGGACTGGCCCGCGCGCGACTGGTGGCATTCTTACAACGACCGGCAACTGCAAACGCTGATGACGATGGCGCTAACACACTCGCCCAGCCTGACTGAGGCACGCTCACGTGTGCAAATAGCCAGAAAATCGGTACAACTGGCTGCCGCACAGGCGGGTCTAAGTATGGCTGGAAACGCCCAGCTTCAGCGCCAACGCATAAGTGAACATGGTCT
>JAAXIA010000104.1 GCA_012270595.1 Rhodanobacteraceae bacterium
AGGACGGCCGTCCGCGAAGCGGATACAGCTACTGGGCTGGCTGGCTGGCTGGCTGGCTGGCTGGCTGGCTGGCTGGCTGGCTGGCTGGCTGGCTGGCTGGCTGGGCATCTCTGTTTTGTACATTTGTTTTGGCAAGTCGTTCTTCCGTTATTTGCCGGGCAGCGCGGCGCATGCGCTCTTTGGCGATATCGGCAATGGTGGCATAACCTGACCGCCTGGCTGATGAGCCTTCGGGTGTCGGCTCTGGGAGCTGTACCATGATGAACCTGCGATTGCCGCCATCGGCGGCATTCTGTGCCATTACCGCGTGTGCCGTCGTCGCGCTGCCAGCAAAAAAGTCCATGATGATGTCGCTTCGGGATGCAGAGGTGCCAAATCTGACCAGATCACCAATGAAACTGACGGGTTTTGAGTAATCAAAAGGTTTAAAGTCCGGGAACATCTGGTTGATCCCCTTCGTTGCCGCCTGGTTCATGTAGTCATTACAAACGCCGAAAAGCGAGTCAACCTGAAGATACTCCGACCTTAACTCCCTGGCATAACGCTTGAATATAAACCCTCTTTCACCGGGTTTGTGTTCTTTCCTGAAAACTATTCTGCCTTCACTGACATACTCCCTGAATCTTCCCCCTGAAAATCGCCAATGGCTATTTTCAGGGGGAAGATCGGTTTTGCCGGTATGGGGATTCCTTATTTCAAACGTATACCCAGTGCGGGCGCTTGGGTTATCGCTGACCCAAGCGCCCGCTGGATCATTGTCGGGATTCCGGTACCTGGATAAATCCTTCATGTCACCTTTCAGAAATACATGGCCACACGCCTTTGCATAAATAAAGACACTTTCATGCTGCATGTTAAAGCCATGTTTTTCATCATTCGTCGTTGATTTGGTTTTTCTTATTATTTCACCGATGAAATTCAAATCCCCAAACACCTCATCGCATAGTTTCCTTAGGTTGGCGTGTTCATGATCGTCGATGCTTATAAAAATCACACCATCATCGGTGAGCAGCTGGCGTGCCAGCTTTAGCCTCGGGGTCATCATCGACAGCCAGTCAGAATGGAAGCGCCCACTGGTTTCAGGATTGTTTACTAGACGGCGGCCTTCCTCATCTTTCTGGTTCGATCTTGCAAGAAACGCCTCTTTGGTTTCGGCAAAATTATCTTTATAGATAAAATCCTTGCCGGTATTATACGGTGGGTCGATGTAAATCATCTTGACTTTGCCAAGGTAAGTTTCCTGCAAAACTTTAAGCGCATCGAGGTTATCGCCTTCGATAAACAGATTTTTTGTGGTGTCAAAATCCATGCTTTCTTCACGGCAAGGGCGCAGCGTCTTGGTAATGGGGGTGTTCGCGCTGACAAGGGCCGCACGCTTGCCTGGCCAGTCCAGCCGGTAACGCTCCTGCGGCCCTTCAACGATAGCCTCTGATAGTTCCTGGCGCAGCTGGTCAAAGTCCACCGCAAACTGCACGCTGCCATCCATTCCATAGGTTTCGGAGACGCAGCCAGGAAAGATTTCACGCAAGCGGGCAATGTTGTCCTGCGTGAGATGTGGCGTGTGCATTTTCGGTTTGTCCACGTTCATTCCTCCGGTCGCCGTGCTTCCCGTAGCAGGATTCAGCGGCTTAATGGATCAACTTTTCAAATTCATCTTTCAGTTGCTTCAGGTTCGCGTTGATTTGAACCTTGCGGTTGAACTGCTTTTCCTTGCAGAGTCTGTCCCTGGTTTTTTCAATCTCCCGTCGTTTTGCCATGGCCTGTTCAACGCGTGTGACCCAGGCCGACAGCGATTCCTTCTGACGCGCTGGCCATGGCAACAGGTTTTGCAACAACGCAGCATACAGTTGGGCCATATGGATAACAACTGGTATGGGCATGCGCCGCGTGGCTTTCGGCAGCCAGTCAGTGGCAAAATAAGTGGAGAGCACAGGGCGGCTGGTCGCACTTTCTGTACCCGATGTGGTGAGGCGTTTGTAAGCAGCTATCAGCTTCACCCGGTTGTCGAAGGCCAGTTCAAAAATAATGGGAAACGGTATGGCGCGGTCGATACAATCGAGCACCTTCGGTGAACACTCTGGCACCTTAAGCACTACGGTAAAGAGCTGAATTTCTGCTACGTCGGGTTGGTCCGGTAGATGGATGGTCTCCGGAGCCAGCTTGTATTGCCAGATGATCTGTTCTACCTGCTCGACAAACAGATTCTTTAGCTGCGACCTGGCTTTGCTGTGTTCATAGATCTTGCTTTTTGGCAACACTCGCCCAACCGCAGCGCTTTTGGGAAAGCTAAAGAGCACAGCAGGCGGTTTGCCTGGGCCTGGCATTATCGTTCCTGCCCAAAGCCCGGCGCTCTCTGGTCCATGCGCGACCTCTGCCACAGACACAGTAAGCGCGGCGAATATGCCGCATCAGCAGGCTTGCTATCTGTCTTCATTACACGTCGCACTCTTCTGCAATGACCAAAAAGCAGATGAGTTCGAAATCATCCCGTCCAGAGATGGGGTCGATAAGCGCGGTGGTCTTGCCAGCGCTAAAAAGGCTGTCCAGGTCTTTTTCTTCCTTGACCGCCTTCATTGAGCCGATCGCCTTGTTCAGCAGATCAGAATACACCTGCATCTTGTGGCCATCCGCGGTTTCCTGATTGAAGCGCCGGTACACCCTGGCAATGGGTTTATCCTGTCCTTTTGAGCAGCTACGTGCCAGATCAAGCAGACGCTTGACTTCGGTGTAGTTGTGGATGACTTGGCCATCAAGGCCAATGTAGACAAGGTAGTATGGGTGCAGGCGGTTGTGCTTGGAGGCATGAGCACCTGGATTGGGTTCTGCACCGCGATGACGCAGCGTGAAGATCACGCCGGGGAAAAGACCCCGCGTTGCATTGGCAGGCACGACGGCGTGCAGGCCGTTGGGGATGTCATCGGGGTATCCACGCGTATGGACGTAAGCCTGCAAATCCATGTGAAAGTCGTTAAGACTCAGGTCAGTGATGGAGATACCGGTTTTCATGTCTTCCAGATCAATCACTTCTTTTTGCAAGCGTGACAGCTGTTCCTTGCGGTAAGACATGTCGCCCGTCTGTGCAGAGAGAATATTGTCGTCGCCGGTCGCGCTGATATCGGCAAGCGTCATCCGGTTTTCAACGCGCTCCTTGAGCTTGATGTACTTATCAAGCGTGATGTCGGGCCAGTAGTTAACCAGCTGAATGCTGCTATTGGTCGAGCCGATGCGGTCTATCCGGCCAAAGCGCTGGATAATACGCACCGGGTTCCAGTGAATGTCGTAGTTGATGACGAGGTCGCAGTCCTGCAGATTCTGGCCTTCCGAAATGCAGTCGGTGCCGATCAATACATCCATTTCCGGCTCCTCGGGTAGTACCTTGTCTTTCTCTTTGGAGCGCGGCGAAAACAGGGTGAGCAGTTCATTAAAATTATAGCTGCGCCGCTGCGCAGTGCCATTTAGGGTGGAACGTACCCTTTCGCCGGTGACTTCGGCCGTGTGGATGGCGCCCCTGTTTTGCAGGTCCCTGGAAAGTTCGTCGTACAGGTAATCGGCAGTATCGGAAAAAGCAGTGAAAATAAGCACTTTCCTGTTGCCGGGGTTGGTCGGGTTGGTAATTTTTTCCTGCACATACGCTTTTAAATGCTGGAGTTTGGCATCGTTTTGCGGCTTGATTTTTTCCATTGATTCAAGCAGCTCGTCGATAATGCACACATCGCTTTTGAGCTCACGCTCCCAGGATGGCAAGTCCATGTCTTTAAACTTACAATTGATTTTGCCGTTGGTCTGGATTTCCTCGAGCCATTCTTCGTCTTCTGCATCCAGGCCCCCCCACGTCCCTGTAAAGTCGCATATCTTTTCGCCACCGCCCTGGTCGAAGCCCGCAATTTTTTTCAGCGCTTTCTGGTGCTTGTCTCTCTGTGATTGTAGCGTGGAACGAAACGCGTGAACCGAGCTTTCCAAACGCTTGAGCAAATTAACCTTCATTAGGGCTTGCAGGCTCTTTTCACGGTCGGCATGGCGCAGCTTACCGCTGGTGCTGACCTGGGTGTCGTATAACGACTCATATTCTTTCAGACGACTTGGCAAAACATAGTTCATAGGCGCATATATAGCCAATTTAAGCTGGGAAAGCTGCTCGGCAATTGCGTTGAAATCTGGCACATCTTTCCGCCCAGTTAATGGACGGTGAAATGACTGGGGTTTGAGGCGCTCAGGAAATGAACCCATATCACGGGTGTCGTAGAAGTTCTGGATGTGCTTGCGCGAGCGCGCGATGGTTACGCTATCGAGTAGTTCGAAGAAGTCGAAATCCAGCGCGTCGAGAATAGCCTGCTTAGTACGCTCTTCCGCAGGCCGCTTTGACCAGGCATTAAAGATCGTTTGTGCGCTGCGAAAAATCTCCTCGACGCTTTTCTTTGTGCGCAGCTTTTTGCTTAGGTTTTCAGAGCTTCCCTCATAGGCCAGGGCTAACTGGTTGCGTAGGTCAGCAAGGCGATTATTGACCGGTGTGGCCGACAACATCAGCACCTTGGTCTCAACCCCTTCCTTGATCACTTTGCGCATCAGTTTCTGATAGCGCGTTTCCCTGTCTTTGTAGGCGTCGTTATTGCGGAAGTTATGCGATTCGTCAATCACGACAAGATCGTAGTTACCCCAGTTGATCCGGTCTAGTGGTTGACCGGAAGACTCGCCGCTGGTGCGAGAAAGATCAGTATGGAAAAAAACGTCATAATTGAACCGGTCACTGTGAAAAATGTTGGTTGTAAAGTTGCCAGTGTAATTATTCCAATTATCCCGCAGTCTCTTTGGACAGAGCACCAGCACCGAGCGGTTGCGCAGTTCGTAATACTTGATGACGGCCAGTGCGGTAAAAGTCTTGCCCAAGCCAACACTATCGGCAAGAATGCAGCCGTTATAGGTTTCCAGTTTATTGATGATGGCCCGGGCCGCATCTTCCTGGAAAGGATAGAGCTTCTTCCAGATCTGGGTCTTTTGGTAACCCGTGCGATCACTGGGCAATATATCTTCGTCGATTTCGTCAATAAAGTTATGGAAGATGTTGTAAAGCATCCAAAAATAGATGCTTTCAGGCGCATTCTCCTGGTACACCGAAGCGATGTGTTCGCACACCTGTGCCGTTACGTCCTTTAGTTG
>JAAXIA010000165.1 GCA_012270595.1 Rhodanobacteraceae bacterium
CAATGGAGGAGACCACAAGCAGCTAACATACTGGTATAAAACGACAAAACGCTAACCCTTAGCTACTTCAGCCCCTACTTTTAAAGGCTATTTGCATTCTGAGGTAGGATCGCAGATTTAGCCAAGAATTGAAATCCATCCCCTTTTGTGCAAAAGCTGGTTGACAATCATTCACTTGGAATTGTACTGTTTTGTGCAAAATGTGGTTGGAGTCCAGAATGAACGAATTTACGGGATCGGCAGCTTCACAGGCTGACTTTATTTGGAAGAACGCGGAAGACCTGTGGGGGGACTTCAAGCATACGGACTTTGGCAAGATCATTTTGCCGTTTACCTTGCTGCGCCGCCTAGAGTGTGCGCTGGAGCCGACCCGCGAGGCGGTGAGAGAAGCGCATGACGCTTTCAAGGATGCCGATGTTGAGCTGGATACCATTCTGCCCATCACCGCTAAATACCCCTTCTACAACACCTCCGAATACTCCCTTGAAACCCTGGGTAGCACCAGGACGCGCCGCAATCTGGAAGACTACATCGCCCGGTTTTCGGATAACACCCGCGCTATCTTCGAGGAGTTTGAGTTTGGCAATACGGTGATCCGGCTGGAGAAAGTGGGCTTGCTGTACAAAATTTGCCAGAACTTCGCCAAGATCGACCTGCATCCGGACGTGGTGCCGGATCGGGTGATGAGTAACATTTACGAACACCTGATCCGCGGCTTTGGTGCCGAGGTCAATGAAGGGGCCGAGGACTTCATGACGCCGCGTGACATCGTTCACCTGGCGACCGCATTGCTGCTTGACCCGGATGATGCCCTGTTTGAGGCCAGCCCCGGTTTGATTCGTACCCTGTATGACCCGACCTGTGGCACGGGTGGCTTCCTCACCGATGCCATGAACCATGTGGGTGACTACGGTAACCGCGACAAGATCCGGCCAGTGCTGGTGCCGCATGGGCAGGAGCGGAGCGCAAGAACTATCAGGCATAGTTAAGCAAAGAAGATCGGGTCTATGTCAAACAGTCCATTCGCTGGCTAACCCTGAAGCGGCCCGGCAACCTGACGCCCGCCGAGCAAAAGGCGCTGGAGGTTGTAAAGCAGGCGATACCAGAACTTGCCGTGGCCTATGACTTCAAGGAAGCCTTCTTCTGCATCTACGACGAACCCGACAAGCAGAGCACTCAGAACGCCTTTGAGGCTTGGGAGAACAGTCTGCCGCCTTATGGCATGGAGCCTTTCAAAAAACTGGTGAAAACGGTACACAACCATTACGACAACATCTTTGCCTACTGGGATACGCCGTTCTCAATCACCAATGGGTATAGCGAAGGGCTCAACGGCTTGAGCAAGATGTCCAACCGGTTAGGTCGGGGTTACAGCTATGACATCATCCGTGCAAAGACGTTGTACTCCAAAGAAGCCCGCAAGGTCGGCAGTGGTATTCGAGCAGGACGAGGCAAGGTCGAGTATGGGCCGCACATTCCGACATTGTTGAAGCAGGCAGAAGGTGGAGAGTTGGATTAACGCGAGAGAGGGCGCGTCTGAGAATCCAGCCAATGTTAGATTTTCGCAGGGTGGTGAAAAAACAGAAAAATCCAACCAGAAGCTGCTTTTTGTACGACCAGGAATCAAGGGTTAGAATGGACGAATTCCAACCCTAGAATGCAAATAGCCTTTTTATCATCGTTGATTTACATCAAGTCCGTTACGGTGATGACGCCAAGATATCATGTGTCCATGGTGGTCTCTTTGAAGGTGCCCTGATTTTTTTCTGCCAAAGCGAAAAAGCTGATTTTGAGTGTGCGGTGAAGGGAAATTCGGGAAATCAATACAGGTCCCCATGCAGGGCTTGCAAAGCCACCAATGCAGCCCATCCTGCGGTTTCGGTGCGCAAAATACGCGGACCAAGACGTAGCGCGTAAAAGCCGGCACTACGCAGTGCCATGACGTCACGATCAGCAAAACCGCCTTCTGGACCAACAGCAATCGTGGCCCCCGCTGCGGTGACAGAAAGGTTTCCGATTTGCTGGCTGGCTTCAGGAAGTAGTGCCAGACGCAACTGCGCATGATTTTCCAGCGTGTCGAGCCAGGTTGCCAGCGGCTTTATGGGTTCCACTGTGGGCAGGCGTGTGCGGCCACACTGTGCACAGGCGCTGATGGCGATGGCGCACCAGTGTGCCAGACGTTTTTGTGCGCGATGGGCATCCAGTTTTACTTCGCAGCGTTCGGTAATGAGCGGTACGATGCGCTGAACCCCTAGTTCGGTGGCTTTTTGCACGATAAGATCCATCTTTTCACCGCGTGCCATGCCTTGCGCCAGTGTTAGGGGCAGGTGGGATTCCCGGTTTTGCAAAATACGGCGTTCCACGCGCACGCATATTTCGCGCCGGTCCGCAGCCAGGATGACGGCTTCGTAGTCGTAGCCGTCCCCGTTGAACAAAACCAGTCTTGCGCCAGTACGCAGGCGTAAAACACGGACCAGATGTTCAGCCGTCTGGTCGGGTAGCCTTAGCTGCCTACCTTGGGCAAGCGCTTGCGCGACATGGATGCGGGTGGTGCGCATGGTTGGGGTAGCGTTGGCAGCAGATGAAGACGGATACTTAAGCGCAATTGAGGTCACGCATTGGATTGCCTGGCAATTATTTGGCAGAGGGTGCAGGGAGCAGCCAGCGCACCGCCAATAGACCCAGTTCGTAGAGCAGGCACATGGGAATAGCCAGCATAATCATGGATGTGATGTCCGGCGGGGTGACGATCGCAGCCAGTACGGCAGCACCCGCGATGACGTAGCGGCGTGCACTCCGTAGCTGATCCAGAGTCACTGTACGCATGGCGGCGAGAATGACGACGGCGACCGGTACCTCGAAGCATAGGCCGAAGGCGAAGAACATCCACACTACAAAGTCGAGGTAATGGGTGATGTCGGTCATCATGTCTACACCTTGGGGTGTAACTGCAGTGAGAAAGCGAAATGCTGCCGGTAGCACCAGAAAGTAAGCGAAGGCACAGCCCAGATAAAACAGGGCCAGGGTGGCTACCAGCAAGGGTTGTGCCAGTCGTTTTTCGCGCCGGTAAAGCCCGGGACTGACGAACGCCCACAATTGGTACAGAATCACCGGCATACTGATGAACAACGCAACATAGAAGGCCAGTTCAAGCGGCGTCAGGAAGGGACTGGTGACCTGTGTTGCAATCAAATGCGCACCACTGGGCAGGTGTGCGACCAGTGGTGCGGCCAGTCCACTGTAGAGACGGTTGGCGAAGGGCATCAGCATGAGCAGCAAAAGCAACAGCGTGGTGATACACTTAAGCAGGCGTGAGCGCAGTTCCAGTAAGTGCGAGAACAGACCCTGCGCTGCATTTTGCTGCACCTCTTCCCTGGTGTCGGGATCAATCTTGTCCATCCGCCGTTTCCGATGTGTGGGCGGCCAAAGACTTGGTGCCGACCGGGGCTGATGCCGGGTGTCGCGGCCCAGCTACGCTGCCTGCCGGGTCAATAGGGGGGCTTGGCTGCTGTTTTTCTTGCACGTTGGCCAATTGTACCGATTTGACTGCGGTGATGGTATCGTCCAGTGGTTCGCACCACTGGTTCAGCTCGCTTTTAATCCCTTTTTCTACTGCTTCGACCTGCCGTGCAGCATCACGTGTGCTACGACGGATGTCTTCCAGAGCTAGTTCCCGTTCTACTTCGTTGCGGATGCTATCCCAGTTCTGGCGCACACGCCGCATGATTGTGCCAGCAGTGCGCGCGACCTTAGGAAGTTTTTCGGGGCCGAGCACAATTAGCACAATCAGCGCCAACAACACCAGTTTACCGAAGCTGATCTCAATCACTGGCTACTTCGCTCCAACGTACAAGCACCTGCCATCCATGCGGCAACTTTACTGCGATTTGCTGGAACTGTGCTGATCATGTTTGTCGGATGACGGGGCCACCTCCGGCGGCGGGTCGGCTTGCAATTTTTCACCAGTTTCCTTGGCACCGGTTTCTTTGCTGTTGTCGTTGCGCATGGCCTCCTTGAAACCACGCACGGCATTGCCGATGTCTGGACCAATGTTACGGATCTTCTTGGTACCAAATAGCAGAAGCACGATGACCAGAGCCGCGATCCAATGCCAAATGCTATCAAAACCCATGACAAACCTCGCTACCTGCCCGCTGGCAGTAAAGCCATTACGCCGTGCCGTGATTGTACATTAGTGTGAGGGTGAGGTGTAATTCTCAAGCGTCTTACGAAAGCGCAGCACAGACGTGGGCACGTTGCGTACACCACCTTCAAAAATACGTCGTGGAGTGATGCCTGCGCCATAAACCGCTGCATTAGCAGCGTAGTCGGTGCTAATCACCCCGCCTTTAAGCGACAGGCCAGCGAACAGGCCGCGTGCGAGCGCATAGGAGTAAATTTCTGCATGTAATTTACCGTCGGTACTGGCGCTGGCATTGCGTCCCACCGGCCCAGTCACGACGGCTGCATCAACACCAAGAGTAAATTTGCCGTTGACAATGGAATCCACCCCACGCCGGGTGGCAAACACCAGTACCACATCAGAAGACGATACCCCGATCTGGAAACCCACGCTGCCGCCCACCAGTTGGATGAAACCAGGGTCAGACCAGGTTCCGCCTGCCTTCTTTACGGAAATCAGGCCTTTGCCGTAACGACCACCAAATACGAAACCAAGTTTGACCAGACTGGGAATCACGGCAATGGCATGCGCCCGGCGCAAAAGGTCGGTGGGGATAGCCTTATCTGGTATGTTTTCAATTGCCTTAAGGACTTGCACCGCATCGCTGGCGCGAACTGTCGCAGGGGTCATGGCCCAGCTGCGGGTGAGGGGTAGCAGCAGCAGCGCACTAAGGGTGAGCAGTCGTCGTAGATGCAATTTAATCATGTATCTCTCCAGATGGTCGCGAAGATACTCTGTTTGGCCAGAAGTGGGCAGCGTGCGAGTTTCCGTGCGGGTGCCGATTTCAAGAAAATAAGCGGGATTTTCCTTTCCTCCGTTACATGGTACTTTATCAGCATCTGTGGTGTTTCGCGTGAACTGTGGCAGACTTGTCAGCTCTTGACTGCTGGCGCCTTTATGTCAGGTCAACACTATACCGGTATTGCTGATTTGCCTCATGCCCCGCATGCGCCGCTTATCAAGGCTGGCGTGTTGCTGGTTAATCTTGGAACACCGGCAGCGCCCACGATTAGGGCAACACGCACTTATCTGGCGCAGTTTCTGTCTGATCCCCGCGTCATTGAATACCCTCGCTGGTTGTGGTACCCCATCCTGCATGGGATTATTCTGCGCACGCGCCCCAGGCGTTCAGCACGCGCTTACGCACAGATCTGGCGCACAAATGGTTCGCCACTGCGTCTGGGTAGTGAGGCACTGGCCAAGGCATTGCAGGAGCAGCTGGTGCTTGCTACCTCAGGTGCCGTCAAAGTAGCGTTGGCCATGCGTTACGGCAGGCCTTCAGTGGCTCAGCAAATCACCGCCTTGCAGCATGTCGGTGTGCGCCGTTTGTTAGTGATCCCGCTGTATCCGCAATATTCGGGAAGTGCTACCGGATCGGTTTTGGATGCCGTGGCTGAAACCATCAAAACCTTGCGCTGGCCGCCTGAGTTGCGATTTGTCAATGATTATCACGATGCCCCTGGCTATATCACCGCACTAACTGCCAGCATCGAGCGTCACTGGCACCACCATGGTCGCAGCGAGAAGTTACTCTTTTCCTTTCATGGCATTCCCGAGCGCTACCGTGACGCCGGGGATCCATATTTCTGCCAATGTCACACCACTGCTCGGCTGCTTCGTGAGCGTCTAGGACTTGGCGCGGATGAAGTCGTTGTGAGTTTTCAGTCTCGCGTGGGGCGTGAACGCTGGTTGCAGCCCTATACCGATGCCACCGTGCGGCAACTAGCTAGCGCAGGTGTGCGCCGGCTTGATGTCATCTGCCCAGGTTTTGCGGTGGACTGCCTGGAAACCCTGGAGGAAATTGCAATACAAAATCGAGCGTGGTTTATGGAGGCTGGCGGAGAGAGTTTGCATTACATACCTGCACTTAATGATGACGCGAAACTGATCGCCAGCCTTGCGGATCTGGTGCATCGCCATGGCCAGGGATGGCCTGAGTTCGACCCCGTCTACGACCCTGTTAGCATGAAGGCACGGCAAACTCTGGCACGTGAACGGGCCAGGGAACTGGGTAAGTCATAGCCAGGTCCATAAGCTATGAGTAGAACCGGTGTAGCGCTTTCTTTCAAAGGGCGTGTATGATCTAAAAGTTAAGGAAACATATCTTTTACGGTCTGTTCTTTTGGGTCCAATGGAATGAGACCGTCGTTTATTTAGTCTATTTTCTGTCACGTTTGGGGTAGCTTGTGACTTCAGTTTCTCTACCGGTTGATCCATTTGACCTGGTTATCTTTGGTGGTACTGGCGATTTGGCCGTGCGCAAGCTGCTGCCAGTTTTGTTCAAGCGTTTTGTGGACGGGCAAATCCGTCCAGCTAGTCGTATCATTGGTGTGGCTCGCGTTGTGCTCGATGAGGATGGTTACCGCCGCCTGGTGCGCGATGCGCTGGGCGAGATGGCTGCGGCGTTCGCGCAGCAGTGCGAGGCGTTTCTGGCACTGATGGCCTATCATCCTCTAGATGTACGCAAGGATGATGGTTGGGACCGCTTTACCAGCTTTGTTAATGAACGACCGAACAATATTCGGGTTTTTTATCTGTCCACCTCGCCGGGGCTGTTTATCGACATTTGCCAGCGCCTTGGTGAATGTCGTCTGAATCATGGGACAGCGCGTGTCGTGCTGGAAAAGCCACTTGGTCGTGATCTTACTGGTGCTAGTGAAATTAACGATGCGGTAGGCCGTGTATTTGCCGAATCACAGATTTATCGTATCGATCATTATCTGGGCAAGGAAACCGTGCAGAACCTGCTGGTGCTGCGTTTTGGCAATGCCCTGTTTGAGCCATTGTGGAGCACCGCGCACATCGATCATGTGCAAATTACCGTTGCCGAAACCTTGGGGCTAGGTCGTCGTGCTGATTATTACGACCGTTATGGTGCCTTGCGTGACATGGTGCAAAACCACCTGTTACAGCTTTTATGCATGGTGACGATGGAGCCACCATCTTCACTTCTTCCTGATGCCGTGCGTGATGAAAAACTCAAGGTGTTGCGCGCGCTTAGCCCCATCGATGCGAGCAATGCCGCCCGGCTTACTGTGCGCGGCCAATACCGGGCTGGTATTTCTGAAGGTCAGAGTGTGCCGGGCTATTTAGATGAGCTGAAAGACGGTCGGTCCAGTACAGAGACCTTTGTGGCGCTGAAAATCGAGGTTGGCAACTGGCGTTGGGCTGGGGTGCCATTTTATTTGCGCACTGGTAAACGTTTGCCCGAAAAAGTGTCAGAAATCGTTGTGGCATTCAAGCCGGTGCGGCATTCCGTCTTTGCGCGCGGCAGCGGCATGCCGCTGCAAAATAAGCTGGTACTGCGTTTGCAGCCTGATGAAGGGGTGAAATTATGGCTCACCATTAAAGACCCCGGTCCGGGTGGATTGCGTCTGCGTCACGTGCCGCTGGATATGAGTTTTGTCGAGGCCTTTGGTGTCCAGCAACCCGACGCCTACGAGCGGCTTATTCTGGACGTGGTGCGGGGTAATCCCACGCTTTTTATGCGTCGTGACGAAGTGGAAGCGGCGTGGCGCTGGACCGATCCTATCTTAGATGCATGGGAAAGCAGTAACGAAGCACCACGCCCTTACGCAGCCGGTAGCTGGGGACCCAGCGCCGCCGTGGCACTTATCGAGCGTGATGGTCACACCTGGAACGAGGGCAACGATTGATGCCTGAGAGACTGCATTGTTATACCGATTCTGAGGCATTGGCGGCAGCGCTGGCCACGGAGGTTGCCGTCGGGCTTCGCGCAGCCATCGCGGCTCGTGGCATGGCTGTGCTGGCAGTTTCTGGTGGAAAAACTCCGGTCCGTTTTTTTTCGCGCCTGGCGCAGGAAATACTCGATTGGTCGAAGCTGCGCGTCACTCTGGTGGATGAACGCTGGGTAGCACAAGACAGCGATCGCTCCAATGCACGTCTGGTCAAATCACACCTGTTACAGCACGCCGCGGCGGCAGCGGTTTTCGTGCCTTTGCATATGGATGCACCGACGCCTGACTTGGTTATGGATAACCTGCGTGCGCGCCTGGCTAACTTGCTCACCCGCTTCGATGTTACCGTGCTGGGCATGGGCAAGGACGGTCATACAGCCTCGTTTTTCCCTGCAGGTGACCATCTCGCCGCGGCACTGGACATGCAGGGTAGTGCGCGTGTTGTGTCGATGCGCGCTCCTGGTGCGGATGAACCCCGGGTGACCTTTACCCTTCCGGTGCTACAGGCCAGTCGTGCGCTTTATCTGCATATTGAGGGTGAAGCCAAGCGCTTGGTATGGAAGACAGCGCAGGAAGACGACAGCATGCTGCCCATTGCCGCCTTGCGGCGTGTGGCACCGCAACTCGAGGTATTTTGGTGCCCGTGAAGCGGACGAGGCCATCCCCGCACCCAGAAGCAGAAGCAATAGTGTGCAAACAGGTGTTACGAACTGCCATGCTTCACGCCAAAGTTTCCATTTTTAGCTGCCGCCAGTACCGTCATGCAGTCTATGCGGTCGGGAGCCTGTCATGAATGTCTTAAACCCGGTTATCGCCGAAGTCACTCAGCGTGTCATCAAGCGCAGTCATCATCATCGCACGGCCTATCTTGCTCGCATTGACGAAGCGTGTAGCCACGGTGTATACCGGCATCGCTTGGGTTGTAGCAATCTGGCGCATGCTTTTGCTGCCAGCAATGTGATTGATAAAACGGTATTACGCGGCAACGTGACGCCAAATATCGGTATTGTCACGGCTTACAACGACATGCTTTCGGCGCATCAGCCCTACGCATCCTATCCGCAACAGATCCGTGAGGCCGCGCGCCTTGTCGGAGCAGTTGCCCAGGTTGCTGGCGGGGTACCGGCGATGTGCGATGGTATTACCCAGGGCCGTAGCGGCATGGAACTGTCGCTGTTTTCGCGTGAAGTGATTGCGTTGGCCAGTGCGGTGGCACTATCACACGATACCTACGATGCAGTTCTGATGCTCGGGATTTGCGACAAGATAGTACCGGGGCTACTCATCGCGGCACTTAGTTTTGGTCACCTTCCTACTATTTTTGTGCCGTCTGGACCGATGCCCAGTGGTCTTCCCAATGACAGCAAGGCCAAGGTGCGGCAACGTTATGCCGAGGGTAAGGCTACCCGCGAGCAGTTGCTTGACGCCGAGGCAGGTGCCTACCATGCACCGGGTACTTGTAACTTCTATGGTACAGCCAATTCTAACCAGATGCTGATGGAAATGATGGGGCTGCATCTGCCCGGTGCCAGCTTTGTTCAACCCAACACGCCATTGCGCGAAGCCCTGACCAGGGCGGCAGTTTACCGTGCTGTGGCGATGACGGCGCTGGGTCAGGAGTTCATGCCGATTGGGCGGATGATCGACGAACGCAGCATCGTCAACGGTGTTATTGGCTTGCACGCCACCGGTGGTTCTACTAATCACTTGATGCATCTGGTGGCCATGGCGCATGCGGGAGGGATCTGTCTCACCCTGGATGATTTTGACGCGCTATCGCGGGTGGTTCCACTGCTGGCCCGGGTGTACCCCAATGGCCATGCTGACGTGAACGACTTCCACCAGGCCGGTGGTATGCCATTTTTGATCGGCACCCTGCTCGACGCGGGCTTGCTGCATGGTGAGGTGCATACCGTGTGGGGGAAGGGGATGAGTGCCTATCGCGTTATGCCTTCGCTTGGTGCCGATGGCAAGTTGGTGTGGAACGAGTTTAATACCAGCAGCAATCGCGAGGTATTGCGTCCGGTTGACGATCCTTTCCGTGCGGATGGCGGTCTGCGCGTGCTTAAGGGTAACCTTGGCACCGCGGTTATCAAAGTTTCTTCCATACCGGCTGGCCGTATGGTGGTCGAGGCACCGGCGATCATATTCCATGAACAGGAGGCGCTACAGAGCGCCTTTGAGCGTGGAGAACTGGAACGCGATTTTGTGGCCGTGGTGCGCTTCCAGGGACCCAAGGCTGTCGGTATGCCCGAATTACACAAGTTGACACCCGTGCTCGGTGTATTGCAGGCACGTGGTTATCGGGTCGCTTTGGTTACCGATGGGCGTATGTCTGGCGCTTCTGGCAAGGTACCGGCGGCTATTCATGTGACGCCAGAAGCCATTGATGCTGGCCCACTGGGAAAACTGCGCGACGGCGACCTCATCCGCCTTGACGCCATGGCGGGCAGTCTGGAAGCCAAGGTTGATGCAGGTACATGGGCTGCGCGCGATCAGGTGCATGTGGATCTTTCCAGGCATCATGTCGGGATGGGACGCGAATTGTTTGCCTGTCTGCGCAATGCGGTAGGCTCGGCGAAAACTGGGGCCACTATCTTTGGTAAGCATGATCGTCACCATGCTGCCGAAGACTGAGCCTGTTTTCTGATTTTTTTTATCCTTAATATGGTCCTTTCCATGTTCTCAAATGAAGTCAAACAACAGCAGATGGCTGATATTTTGGCACTTTCTCCAGTGTTGCCGGTGGTGGTTATTCATGAACTTTCCCATGCCGTGCCGGTGGCGCGCGCCCTGGTTGCTGGCGGCATCACCAGTATCGAGGTGACTTTGCGTACGCCAGTAGCGCTGGAAGCTATTCAGGCCATCACGGCCGAGGTGGACAACATGGTGGTTGGTGCCGGCACGGTGCGCGATGGTGATCAACTACGCGCCGCACATGCTGCCGGCGCGCGTTTTGCCGTTTCGCCTGGTGCTTCGCCCAGCTTGCTCGGGGCAGCGTCGCTGGGTGAGCTACCTTTGCTGCCCGGGGTGGCGACGGCAGGTGAGGTGATGCATCTATACGAACGCGGCTACCGGTATATGAAACTCTTTCCAGCCGTGCCGCTTGGTGGGCAAAAGCTGCTCGCGGCTTGGGCCAGTCCATTGCCGCAGGTCCAGTTTTGCCCTACCGGTGGCATTACCCCTGATAACGCAGTGGATTTTCTGGCGCTGCCCAACGTCAAATGTGTGGGTGGTTCCTGGCTTATCCCGAAAGAAAAGCTCTATGCCGGTGACTGGTCTGGTATGGAACAGCTGGCGCGTGAGGCAGCAGCACTGAGACGTGCGCAGGAACATCATTCCCTCAAGGTCCAGGGAGAGGGCGATTGATTCACATAGGTGCCCAAGCTATCCTGCCAGTTTATAACTGGCCACAGACCCATGGTAGCAGGGCAGGGGCGGGTGCTGTGCGGTGATCCAAGCACAGCACGGTAACCACTCATGCGTGAGTATTTACTTAAACAAGAAAGGCACCCACCAAGTTACGGTCAGTCAAGTCATGGTCTGCCAACCATAGCTCGGTGGATTTTTCTATGCACTTCGGCATTCAGCCGTCACACTTAAGCCATTGTCTGCCTAAAATCCTTTCGCCTATGGTAGGTGTGGGTACATATTTATTTAAATATGAGGAATAAACCATGGCTTGAACTGCTGCGTAGTAAGTACCGGAACCCTTGTAACAATTTAGATAGAATCGTTCATCCTTCTTTATAAGTAGGCCTGTTGGAAATTGCTCGCGGCGGAATAAATGAGAGAACACTGGGTTATCAAAAAAACCTTTAACATACGCATAAAAACGCAATCTTATTGCACCTATATGACGACCTTGATAAGAACAACGGAGTGAATGAATATCGGCTTCCCAAAACTTGTCATGATCACTTTTGAAACTGATACTTCCAACAGCGCATGAAGTCGTTGGATAGCTGGCTTGTGCAGAAACGGTCCTGGCTTCCGCAGAAACGGTCAAGATGAAAAAACATTGAATTGAGAGAAATAAAAAAAAACTTTTCATAGCAGAAACAGGAGGATAACTCCCTGAGTTGGACACAGGGTCCATTATACAGACTTTCCTCAGCTAAGATAGGGGTTGGTGATGCTAAGATCGGCCAGAATACGGATTTCCAGTGCTTCCATGGTCTTGGCTTGGCTGTCCTCGATATGGTCGTAGCCAAGCAGGTGCAAGGTGCCATGCACGGTGAGGTGTGCCCAGTGTGCGCGTTCAGGCTTGCCTTGCGCAGCGGCCTCGCTGGCAACCACGGGGGCGCATAACACCAGGTCGCCGATGAGTGGCAGCTTTGGGCCCGGTGAGGCTTCGATCGCAAAGGAGAGCACATTGGTGGCCTTGTTCTTACTGCGGTAATTGTGGTTGAAAGTGCGGCCCTCTTCCATGGCGACAATGCGGATACATAGTTCGCTTGCGCGGCGGCGTTTTACTCCGCGCAGGGTAGCTTCTACCCATTGACGAAAACTGGGTGGAGCGGGGATACCGCGACGTGGCAAGGCGTAGCCCACATGCAGTGTCAACCTGGGATGATGCCCGTGACGTGGTGGGTGGTGGATTTTCTGAGGGTGGCAGGGTGTTTTTGCCGGGCTGCACGCTTGGTTCATCGGTTATCCTCTTCTTTTTGTTCGAAAGCCTCATAGGCACGCACGATGCGAGCGACCAGGCGATGACGTACCACATCACGTGGGGTGAAAAAGGTAAAACTGATATCTTCTACATCGTGCAGGACTTCCACCGCGTGGCGCAGGCCGGAGCGCACATGGCCTGGCAGATCGACCTGGCTGGTGTCGCCGGTAATCACCGCTACAGAGCCGAAACCGATACGGGTAAGGAACATTTTCATCTGCTCAATGGTGGTATTTTGAGCTTCATCAAGAATCACATAGGAATCGTTCAGTGTACGGCCACGCATGTAGGCTAGTGGCGCGATTTCGATCACATTGCGCTCAATGAGCCGACTTACCTTCTCAAAGCCAAGCATTTCATAGAGTGCATCGTGCAGCGGGCGCAGGTAGGGGTCCACTTTTTGCGCCATCTCACCCGGTAGAAACCCTAGTTTTTCACCGGCTTCCACTGCTGGACGCACTAATAACAGGCGTTGTACGCGGCCAGTGGCCAGCGCCTCCACCGCGCTGGCCACTGCCAGATAGGTTTTTCCGGTACCGGCAGGGCCAATCCCGAAGTTAATATCATGGTGAGTGATGGCGTTAAGATAACGCTGTTGATGGGCCCCACGGCCCTTGACGACGCCACGTTTGACACGGATCACCACCTCCTGTGGGGTATCTTGGGCGGTATTTTCAGTTTGTGCGCTCAGCGTATCCATGTTGGATTGGCTCAATTGCAGATGGAGTGTTGAGCTGTTTAAGATTTCATCGCTGCTGCTGGCGTAGAGTTTACGCAGCAACTTTTCGGTGGTGCGCGTGGCCTTTTCCTCACCGATGGCACGGAACAGGTGGCCGCGATGATCGATCTCCACACCCAGGCGCAACTCAATTTGGCGTAAGTGTTCATCGAACGGGCCACATAGACTAGCGAGCCGGGTGTTGTCTTCCGGATTGAGAGTGAAATCACGTTGCTGGAGATCGC
>JAAXIA010000085.1 GCA_012270595.1 Rhodanobacteraceae bacterium
GTCCAAGCAGCCTGTCTACCGGCATATTCAGTAATTGTGCGAGTTGTTTAATCGTAACATCCGACATGAGTGTGCTTCCTCCGCCACTGCCGCGCTTACTGTTCGTGCGGCCATGCCTGCACGTCTAGCTCCATAGATGAAAGGAAGCAGGTCATGCTTCCTTTCCGGGGCAGTAGCTCATCCTGGCACTGCCATTTCATAGTTAACCTTCTTTCTCCAACTGCGCGATCATCGGGGCCCGCGCCGCCATAATCAGCGCAGCAGCCCGTTCCTCATCCATGCCTTCAATATCAATCAGCTCATCCACAGCCAGTTCTGCCAGGTCCTCCACGCCAATCACACCACGCGAAGCCAAGGCATAGGCCATTGACTCATCCATGCCTTCCAGTGCCAGCAGTGCTTCGCTGGGCTGATGCTTGTCTACGTCCTCTTCAACCGCCAGCGCCTCGGTCAATAGCGCATCACGCGCACGGGCACGCAGTTCCTCGACAATATCTTCGTCGAAGCCTTCCACTGCAAGCAACTCGGCGCCGGGTACATAAGCGATTTCTTCAATACTGGAGAAACCTTCCTGCACCAGAATAACGGCGATCTCCTGATCGACCTCCAGTTTCTCCATAAACAACTGGCGCGCAGCATCTTGCTCGATCTCACTTTTAGCCGTGACCTGGTCTTGGGTCATCACGTTAAGCTGCCAGCCGGTCAGTTTACTCGCCAGACGTACGTTCTGGCCACCACGACCAATGGCCTGCGAAAGCTTCTCTTCGCTAACCGCGATGTCCATGGAGTGCTTTACCTCGTCCATGATAATGGACTGCACTTCAGCCGGTGCCATGGCATTGATAACAAACTGAGCCTGGTTCTCGTGCCAAAGCACGATATCGACGCGCTCCCCATTAAGCTCATTGGACACGGCCTGCACCCGTGAACCGCGCATACCAATGCAGGCACCAATGGGATCCGTACGGGCATCGTTGGCCAACACGGCAATTTTGGCACGATCTCCCGGATCACGCGCACAGCTTTTTATCTCCACCAGACCCTGACCGACTTCTGGCACCTCGATCTTGAACAGTTCCATCATAAATTGAGGTGCAGCGCGGGAGACGAATAGCTGTGGACCTCGCACTTCCGAGCGCACTTCATACAGATAACCACGTACCCGATCACCCACACGCATCGATTCGCGCGCAATGGTTTTATCACGCGAAATGAAAGCCTCGGCATTACCACCCAGATCGAGGTATATATTTCCACGCTCGACGCGCTTGACAATGCCGATAATAAGCTCACCAACACGGTCAGTATAAGCATCCACAACCTGCTGACGTTCGGCTTCGCGTACGCGCTGCACAATCACCTGTTTGGCAGCCTGCGCCGCGATACGACCAAACTCGGCGTTCTCTATCGGGGTTTCAATGACCTGGCCCACTTGCGCATCAGAACGCACATCCAGCGCATCCATCAGACGCAACTGCCAAAATGGCGATTCCATGTCGCCATCGTCAGCAATCACTTCCCAGCGCCGCAAGGTTTCGTAGTCACCCGTATCGCGGTTAATCGATACGCGAATATCAGGTTCCTCATCGGGATAGCGCTTCCTAGCCGCAGAAGCCAGTGCACTCTCCAGTGCTTCAAAAATCACTCCGCGTGATACGCCCTTTTCGTTGGCCACCGCCTCAACCACCAGCAAAAGTTCTTTGCTCATTACAGCAACTCCATCGGCACTACCCGGTGCCAGATTGTCAACGTTGATATCCACCCGTTCACGTCGCGATGGGAAAGCAATCCATATGACTTGCGTGTCGTCATATCACTCACTTGCCCTGCTTCCTCTTACCACCAAGTTTAGTCTGGGGAAGATATCCCAATGCCGCCCAATCAGGTACCACACGTGCACTTTCAACGTCGGCATGCTCGACATCAATCTGGTGATCATCAGCGCTCAGCACGATATGCTCGCCATCGACTGACACCACCTTGCCGCGTAGACGACGCCGCCCGTCAATCGGTATTTTGAACAGCAGTTTGACTTCCTGCCCAATCACTCTGGCAAAGTGTGCCGCCTTAAACAAGGGACGGTCTATGCCAGGGGAAGATACCTCAAGCAGATAATGCCCTGAAATAGGGTCTTCCACATCCAGCAGTGCCGATAGTTCCCGGCTGGCTGCTTCACAATCATCCAACGTGACTTCACGCCTTGTTGTATCGTTCCCTGGAACGTCCAAGTAGACGCGGAGCGTACCGCGCCCTAGTCCCGTGTTGAACTCCACACCGAAGCATTCCAGGCCCAAGTCGCCAAGAACATCGGTGAAGTGTTGCGCCATGGCCTGCATATCCATGAATAACCTGTGGTGGAATCCACCCGTAACTATCATCAACGTTACACAAGCTGGCACATCGCGTGTTGCTTTCCATCAACACGCACGGTCTCAAGCCGCATCCATCCGCGTATATTGCCATGAACGCCTCGGTAACCTTAAGGCTTATGACACCTTAAAGAAGGCCAGAGCCTTAAACCCGTCCGATCAGCCAGCACCAAAAACAAAAAACAGACACAAGAAAAACAAAAAATGGGCACAAACGGCCCATTTTCCTGTTTCGCCGATGTCCTTAAACAATTCTCGGCACTGCCTCCAGTCACACACCACAGGAAGACAGTCGGCACATCCCTGACGCCCAACAAGAAAGCCTTGCCAAGAACCTTTCTTAAAAACCCGGGGGAAAACTGGTAGCGGGGGCAGGATTCGAACC
>JAAXIA010000041.1 GCA_012270595.1 Rhodanobacteraceae bacterium
AACCAAGACTATGGCCGGGGAGGTCAGCGAGCGTATCGTGAAGGTTTTTCAAGAACCGCTGGCAAGGATAGCCAGCACCACCGCACGGGAAAAAACGGAGAGCATCGACCTGGCCAAAACAAGTTTTGAAGGTATCATGCGAGCTTTTATCGACGAGCTGAAAGCTAACGTGGGCGATCTCATGCGTCAATCCACCGGTGCCATGAACGCAGCTGAGTCCTCTATGCGCGAGCTGGTACAAACGATGCAGCGCGTCAGTGGTGAATCGACCACGCAGCTCGATCAGACGATACGCGCCCTCATTGCACACCTGGGCGAAGCGCAGCAGGCGCAGGCCATAAACATGAATGCCCTGACAGAGCGGTTTAAATCCCAAACGCAATCATTTGACGCGGTGTCTACCCGTGCCATCCAGGGGCTTGAAAGCGGTGCCACGGCGATAAACGCATCGCTCGAATCTGTGCGTGCTGCCATGGAACAGCATCGCGGGCTTACTGAAAAAATGGTCGAGCTGCAAGAAGATATCAACCTGTCCGTACAGACGATACGCGAATCTAGTTCGGATCTTAAGGGTGTGAGTAGCACTCTCGCCAGTGCAAATGACTCGTTAGGCAAGGCCACCACGCGCCTGGAAGCGCTTAGCAAGTTGGTTCTGGAAGAGGGCCAAGCACGCCATGCCATGCTTGATCACCTGAAAAATCTGAGCTGGGAAACCCAGCAAACCGGTCAATCACTGAAAACGCTGGCCGAGGATGTTAAAAACAGGCTTGAAACAACAGTAAAGGACTTCGGAGTGAGTATCACCGGCATCATGAACACCAGTCTTGATGCTTACAATGGGCAGCTCAGCCAAGCAGTAGGTATGCTTAAAGATGCTTACGAAAGCCTTGCTTACAGCCTTGATGAAGCCCTGCCTGAGAAACCCACCTGAGGCTGCCAATAACACATGTCTCGCCGTCACAATAAAGGCAAAACTGAAGGAGAAAAGCCTTTCTGGATTTCCTATGCCGATTTAATGACCGGCATGATGGTGCTTTTTCTCATCACCATGGCGACAATGATGGTAATCATCACGCGCAAGGTGCGCCATGTGCAGGCCAAAGAGGTGATTCGCAGCCAGCAGATCAAACATATTTGCCAGAGCATTCAAAAATCCTTGAGCACCGATCCTGTGGTGCATGTGGACTGCCAGGATAATCGCATTAGCTTTGGCGAAGTGGGTCGCTTTGCTCACAACGACTACCACTTGCCACCGCAGGCCGGACCAGCGCTGGCGCGGCTGCTGCCGGTGGTGCTTCACGCGGCTGACGATCCGCTGGGGCGGCGCTGGATGAAGCAAGTGATCATCGAGGGCTATACTGATACCGATGGCTCCTATCTTTATAATCTGCATTTAAGTCTGGAGCGCTCGGAATGGGTGATGTGCCTGCTCCTGGATGCGCGACTTAACCGTAATATTTCACTGAGCCAGCAAGAGATCCAGCAGGTAAAAAACTGTTTCTTGCCGGTGGTGTGTCGTTTAATGGCGCCCGCGCCACGAAGGGTGCCAGCCGTCGCGTGGAGCTTAAACTCCAGTTCTATGGGCTAAACCGAAAGAAGGCGGCGACTCACCCGACATTCAAACTCACCAGCAACGACCAATGCGTGCTGATATGAATGAGTCCATCCTCGATCTTAGCGCGCTGAGCAGATGCCAAGAGAAATTCAGACAGCAAAGGGAGGACAGCTCCGCACAGCCTTTGGCGAAAACGCTCGCTAAGCTGGAGCAGTGGACCAAACCCATCACCCTTAATTGGCACGCCCCATCGAAGGCCCGTTTTGAAATGGCCATCTCACAGGCACGCCATGGCGGCACAGGCAGCCTTTCCGTGCGGCAGCGCCGCGTGCTGGCATACCATTTGAGCGAATTCATCCATGACGAGGAAACCCTACTTTCACAACTACTCGATCGGTGGGAAGACGATGCGAAAAAAAACGCGGTTCACCGCCTGCATGTGGGGGGACTTTTTCATTCCTACATGACGCTCCCCCAGGGAACGTGGCAAAAGCGTCTACGCCATATTGTGCGCAGCACATTCAAGTCCATGCCCAGTCTTTCAAAAGGGCTAAAGGAGCACGAACATCTGTTAACGGACACCCCTTGCCGACCTTATATCGAGCAGATGATAAAAAAAGAAACGAAGTTGCTGGACGATCTATGCAAAAAGCTACCCATTTCTCCTGCCAGCTGGTTTTGGCAGGAAATCACAGAGCAATTTTGTAAAGAGATAGCCTCCAGTAAAGAAGATGATTTCAACCCACATATTGAATGGTTTCTCGATCTCGAAAAAAAGATTCCCGTTGAAGAACATAGGCAGAACCTGCTAAAGACCGTACTCGAAAAGTATGCCAAAGGAAGTCGATCTTCGGAGATATGTCAAGCACTCATGCAACATGCTTTAGACCGCTGGGGAAGCCCCCAGTTAGAAAAAAATCGTAAATGGAACACATGCGCGCCTGAGGTGCGACCCATGGTATGTAAATGGCTGGCACAGGATGATCTTAAAGATTTTTATGATTTATGCGGCGATAACAAACAAATGGACAAGCAGCGCCTGGAGTTCTGGCTTAGGTTTAAAAATAAGATGACATTTACTAAAATTTTTGTGTGCAAAGAAGTGCGTTCCAGTGAAGATCCAGATATCCGCAATTTTCTTGAAAAGAAAAAAGAACGCTTAGGAGATCTGGATGACTCCAAACAAAACGCCATTTTTATGCGCATTGGTGATTGGCTGTTTATCGAATTCACTCAAAAGAATACCGCAGCACGTGCGTTCGTGGGAAAAAACGAACATCATTTAGCCGACGCTCGAGAGCATAGGCTACATGATCTGAGAAAGATCGGTAAACAATGGATTCATCATGATCTGAGAAAGATCGGTAAACAATCGATTCATCATCGCAATTGGCAAGATACCTTTCTTGAACAATTACGCGAGAAAAACATCGAACCAGATGATAGCGAACTCGATTGGCTCGAAAACCTTAAGCTTGAAAACCCGAGGCTCGAGATAACCGATCATCGTCCTGATGGTGGTTACTTGTGGGTACATCTACCACCTAATATACATCTAACACCTAACACCAAGGGGCTCGGCAAAGAGCTGGAAGCCCGGGGTTTCTCCTACAATGCAGGGAATTATCAAAAGCCATGATATGGGGAAAAGCACAATCACCCAGGCACAAACTGGAGTCCACAACTAACGAAGAGGGCATCTGCGTATCGGCCCATCCCGAGCTGACGCGGTGGTGGCAGCGTTCGCAACAACTGGAAGAAACGGAACTGGCCAGCTATATTGAGCAGTTGCTTGAAGAAGAGCTGGCCGAGGAACGCGCTGGAAACACCGTTTTACTTCCGTGGGATAAGGTCTATGACCTGCTGGAGGACGAAGCGCACCAAGACGATATGGCACGCTTGCGCTTGCCAAAGTTGTCCTGTTTTGTTCCCTGTTTGAAAACCAGTGGTGGGGCGTTCTCAGATTCTGGTTTTAAGCTGTTTATTGATCACTGGTATACCGATAAGGAGGGCCCTGTCCGCCTTGAAACACGCGGCGCGGTGCTTGATCCATCTGGAAAAACCGGGTTGATGTCCAAAGAGGTCTGGAAGCTGGTCAAGCGAGTGCATAGCTTTGCCAGGACAAAGCCCTCACTTAATCGGGATCAGATCTACCGGAGCATCGGGGAAATCCAAAAGGCTGCGAAGGCTTGTGGTGCGCGGCTCGATAACTATCTGGCCGATACCCGCATTGCCACTCCTGAGAAACTGGGATTTGAATTTCGCGATGAACAGGCATGTGGCCAATCCATCGTTGAAGTGCGCCCTCAGCTTGATGGTGCACCGGAACGTTTTCCTGAAGTCTTTGACCAGACAAGCCGGGTGCAAGAGCGTTATGACGTGACCGAGCCGGCAGGCAAGCTAACCCATGTAGCACCAGAGCCACAAGTAAAACAGGCGCTGGAGGCGGTGAAATCTTTCATGCCCGGCAGGCGTCTTTCTCGCGAGCAGGCGGCTTTGTTCGCACATAATCCCTACCCTCTTCTGGGTGATGGTATAGCTGAAGGCACGCTGGATGAAGAAGAGATTCACCAAAACACGTTGAAAGCCGGTCTGCATCCCTACCGCCTTGAATTTCAGGGGGATGATCCTGCCACCAGGCAGGCGCACATCTGCCTGGTCCGTGAAACTACCGATGGTGCGGATAGCAAAATCAACCGCTCCCTCAGCCTTGAACGGGCACGCATGCTGCTTTCAGCGGCACGCGAGTCGCAGAACAAAGGCAAGTTTCTTTTTCCGTGGGAAGGATGTGAGCTGGGACGCTGCCCGATAACGCAAAAGGCACTTGAAAAGCTGTCTTCCTGGGTTTTGGCTTGTCAGGCGGAAGATGACAAAACGCGGCTCACTCCCGATGATTTTTTCAATCTGGATGCTTTTAGTGATCGGGTGAGTGGCTTCGAGAGGCAGCCGGTTCTGGCCGTACCTTATGTACCACCGTTCTCCCGTCATCAAGGATGGCTACCTGAAAATGGCCTCAACATTGCCCTGATTGACAAGGCCTCAGGAACTATTGGCAAACGTTCCATGTCCCCCAGTGCTGTCGATGCCCTGGAGCAGGCCATCGCTCAGGCCAAAGCGGACGGCAAAGAATCGGTCAACGTTCCCGAGCTGGATAGTGCGCTTGCGCTGCCGCAGGCAGAAGCCCTGGTCGATGGATGCCGTCAACTGTCGCGTGATGCACCTAAAAAAATGCCGCAAACCTCGCTGAAAGACCCGAAGCCGGGTCGCAAATTAGGGCTTTCAATCTATCACAATATTGAGAAGCGGGAATATATCGAGGAGGCAGCAATCGATGGTCTGGGGAGAGTCGGCGCTGAGGATGCAAAATACCCTGCCGCACTTCGCCATGGCATCGAGCTTAAAAGTTACCAAAAAGAAGGGCTGGCCTGGATGCAGAAGCGCTATGCACAGCAAAGGCACATGGCCGGTTGCCTTCTGGCCGACGACATGGGACTGGGTAAAACCCTGCAATCGCTGTGCTTGCTTGCCTGGGCATGGGAACAATCGCAACAGCCCCAACCAGGTCTGGTGATCGCTCCAGTGGCGCTTCTGGAAAACTGGAAAAGTGAGATTAAAAAGTTCCTGGATTGGCCAGAGAACAGTGTACGCACCCTTTATGGCCAGGAGCTTCGCCGCAACAAGCTCACAAGCGCGCAGATCGACCCAGAACTTTACGAGAAAGGCGTGACCAAAGCACTCCATAAAGACTTCGCGACGGGTTGCCGCCTGGTACTCACCACCTACGAAACCGTGCGCGATTATGAAACCTCTATTGCGCGCCAGCATTGGGACATCATCGTTTGCGACGAAGCGCAGAAAATCAAGAATCCTAGGGAATCCCTGATCAATGGATGTTCTGAGCAAGCTCACCCAAGCCAGCCATGCCTGCCGACTTCGATGATGGATTTCT
>JAAXIA010000019.1 GCA_012270595.1 Rhodanobacteraceae bacterium
GTCCATATCGCTTCAACATCCAGCCTTTGCAAGGCATAACGCAGCGAGCCAATATTGCTTCCACCAGCGTCCATCAGCACCACCTGCATCAGAGCAGCCCCTTGGTGCTTGGCAGCGCGCTGCCTTCGCGGCGGATCGCCCGGCGCAGGCTACGCGCCACGACCTTGAAACAGGCTTCTACCATGTGATGTGCATTCTGGCCGCGCACCGACAAGTGCAGGTTGGCACCCAGTGCCTCACACAGTGAGCGAAAAAAATGCGGGACCATCTCCACCGCCAGATCACCGACCCACTCGCGCGGAAAATGTCCGTCAAACATAAAATACGGGCGTCCACACAAATCAAGCCTGGCATCGGCCGCGCTCTCATCCATTGGCAAAGAAAAACCATAACGACCAATTCCACGCTTGTCGCCAAGCGCATCCCTTAATGCCTGCCCTAATGCCAGAGCACAGTCTTCAATGGTGTGGTGCTCATCGACATCAAGATCACCATCACAATAAAGATCGAGGGCAAAACCACCATGCTTGCCGAGCTGTTCCAGCATGTGATTAAAAAAACCCAATCCGGTGGCAACCTTAGGTTCGCTCTCCTTGTCCAGATTGACCGTAACTTCAATCAGGGTTTCCCTGGTATGACGCTCTACCTTGGCCGTACGTGGCGCATCCAGCACCTGATGAACAATATCCGGCCAGCCAAGACCTTGTTTCCCCACACGGAAACCGCGCACCCCCAGATTAGCGGCAAACTGCAGGTCGCTGTCGCGATCACCCACCATCAAGGACATCGCACGACTCCAGCTCTCATCAGCCAGCCACTTGCGTACCAGACCAGTCCCTGGTTTACGCGTATCCTTGCCTTCATGCGAAAAACTGCGATCAATGAGCACCTCATGAAACTTGATACCTTGCGAGGAAAAGATACGCAACAGCAAGGCATGGGGTCCGGCAAAGTCCGCATCTGGAAAACAAGCGGTACCCAAACCATCCTGATTCGTCACCATAATCAGCTCATAACCGGCGGCGCTGAACGCCTGCAGCGCCGCAATCACACCGGGCAGCAAGGATAGCTTGGCATAACTGTCAACCTGTTCATCTGGAGGCTCTTCGATCAGGCAGCCATCACGATCAAGGAAAAGCAATTTGCGACGCATGACTTTAAGCATCCGTTGATCGTTCGCAGACCTGCGCAAATGACCGATGACCTTCAAGCGCGGCCAACACCCGGGCGTTTTCTGCCGCGGTGCCAATGGTAATACGCAAGGTATCACCAAGTCGTGCATAGTGGCGTACATCACGCACCACAATACCGGCCATGGACAGACGGCTTAGCGCCACATCAGCATCATCAAAACGCACACTCAGGAAATTCGTCTGCGATGGCAACACCGTACGCACGCCCGGCAACATCACCAGTACATCACGCATCAACTCCCGTTGCTCACGCAGATCGGCAATATGTTGTCGCGTACGAGTCTTTTCCTCCTCCGACAGCGCCATCAGCACAAGCTCAACACAAGGTCGTGGCAGTGGATAAGGCGACATAATCTTGCGCAACAAGGTGACAATCCTGGCATCGGCCAGCAGGCAACCGATACGCGCTCCGGCCAGTCCCCAGGCTTTGGACAAAGTGCGCAGCACAACCAGATTATCGTAATGATCAAGCAGACTGACCGCGCTGCCATGATCAGCAAACTCGGTGTAGGCTTCATCGACCACCACCAGTGCCCGCCCATTCAACGCACGGAGAAGAACAACAATATCAGCAAGCGCTACATCCTGCCCGGTAGGATTGTTAGGTCGGCAAACAAACACCAGTTTCACCGCAGGAGTAAGCGCATTCAGAACGGCACCCGTATCCAGCACAAAACTCTCAGCCAATGGAACTTCCAGTACCGCAGCCCCCTGAATACGCGCAGACACTGCGTACATACCAAAAACCGGCGTCTGGATCAAAATAGCATCCTGTCCAGCGCGGCAAAAGGCGCGTAGCAGCAGGTCGATTGGCTCATCACTGCCTCGTCCTATCAGCAACCGGTTACTCTCCACCCCATAAAGCAATCCCAATGCTTCAAGCAATGCCAATGGCTGCGGTTCGGGATAACGGTGGCAGGCCAAACCGGCATCACCAGGTGGCGCCCATGGCGACTCATTGGCATTGAGCAGCAAGTTGCCGGTAGCTGATTCCATGCGGGCCGATGCATAGGCTTGCAGCGCGCGTATCTCAGGACGCGCCAGATCAAGCACGCTCATCGACCATACTCCAATGGTTCGCCTTCAATCCTCTCCAGACGCCGCGTCACCGCACGCCGATGTGCTTCCAGTTGTTCCGCAGCAGCCAGGCTGGCCGTACACGGGCCAACGACACGTAGTCCCGTAACACTTGCTTGCTGCACCGTAATCTGCTTCTGAAAACTGGCTACGGACACCCCACTGTAGCTACGTGCATAGCCATAGGTAGGCAGCACATGATTACTACCACTGGCATAATCACCCACCGACTCAGGTGTCCACGCACCCAGAAATACGCTGCCAGCACTCTCAATGTCAGCGAGCAGGGAACGCGGCTCGACTACCTGCAAGATCAAATGCTCCGGTGCATAACGGTTACTGATATCAACTGCCTGCGCCAAAGACGCCACCTGAATCAAGCGACTCTGCGTCAGTGCCTGTATGGCGATCGCGGCGCGCGGCAAGCTTGCACATTGCGCTTGCACTTCACGCGCCACGTGATCCAGCAAACAGGGCGAATCGCTAAGCAGGATCACCTGGGAGTCCGGCCCGTGTTCAGCCTGCGATAGAAGGTCTGCAGCGACAAAGCCCGGATCAGCCTTGGCATCAGCAATAACCAGCAACTCAGATGGTCCAGCCGGTATATCTATTGCCGCACCCTCCGGATCAGTGCTTACCTGCAACTTGGCCTCGGTTACCCAGCTATTGCCTGGACCAAACAGTTTGTCACAGCGCGGCACACTGGCAGTACCATACGCCATGGCCGCAACCGCCTGCGCACCACCCAGTTTGAACACCCTGTTCACACCAGCAAGACGCGCGGCATAGAGCACCGCCGCATCACAATGCCCGTCAGCACGAGGCGGTGAACACAGTATCACTTCGTTACAGGCAGAAATATGTGCGGGTACGCCTAACATCAGTGCGGTAGAAGGCAACGATGCATTACCTGCCGGCACATACAATCCCACCCGCGCTATCGGCCGCAAAATGCGCTCCACCCACATACCCGGCGCCGTCTCCAGCCCCACCGGTTGTGGCGCACAGGCACGATGAAAACGCTCAATGCGAGCAGCTGCTTCAGTCAACGCATCCTTTAACGCAGGATCAAGGGCACGCTCAGCATCCGCAAGCTCTTCGCTACTGACCTCAATGGCATCGAGCACACTGCAATCATAACGTGCAGTCAATGCGCGCAAGGCCGCGTCCCCCTCTGTGCGCACCGCCGCGATAATACGTTCAACGTCAGTGTGCAAGGCTTCACTACGCGCCTGCACTGGACGTGACAATGCGCTGCGGCGGTCCATGTCATTTAATGACGCCCAGTCCAGACGCGGCAGGGTAAACGCATCCATAGCCACGTCGTTCACAACCGAGAATTTATTACCATGTGCGCTCATGCCAGCATTTTCTCCACCGGCACAACGAACATGCCGCTTGCACCGGCTCGCTTGATCTCTTCCATCCGCCGCCAGCTCACTTCTCCGGAACACAGCGCCTGCAACATCAGTTGGTCAGGTTGACCGGCCAACGGGAACAAGGTCGGCTGCGCCCCATCTGGCAGTTTTCGGATAATCGCATCCAGCGCATCCTTAGGAGTTTGCAGCCATAGCAGACACGATTCACGCAACTGGATCACACCATCCAGACGCTTTAGCAAAAGTTCCAACATATCGCCACGCTCATCCGTGGGCGGTGTTTCCGCTCCAGCCAGTACCGCCTCACTTTCCAGCAAGACATCAACCTCCTGTAACTGATTAGCTGCCAAGGTAGCGCCACTCTGCACCAAATCGCAGATGCTGTCGGCAGTGCCTAGTCGCGGAGCAATCTCCACCGATCCGGCCAGAGTGACCACCTCGACCGCTATACCCTGTTCATCCAGCCATTGGCGCAACAACGTCGGGTACGAGGTAGCAATACGTTGACCTGCCAGTTGCCACGATCCGCAGTAATCCAGCGTTTGCGGCACGGCGATGGACAATCGACAACGACCAAAACCCAACGCCCGCCACTCACGCAGATGCGCGCCCTCTGCAGCACGCGCCAGCGAAAATTCAGCCAGTACATTGCGCCCCACAATGCCAAGATCACACACTGATTGAGCAATCAGGCCAGGGATGTCATCATCGCGCACCAACAGGAGATCCACCGGCTCACCTTCACCGAAGCAAAACAGCTTGTCGCGACTTTGCCGAAACGTCAGACCACAACGCTTAAGCAAACCCAACGCCGGCTCAGTAAGTCGACCAGATTTTTGTATGGCGATGCGTAGACGGTCGCGTGAATTCATGTCCTTACCTCGTTAATTTCTGGCAACTCTTTAATGCCAACGCCGGTGCGTGCTGCTGCAAGCTGATAACCGCCCGCCCCGTGATGAAGGTAACGTGCCACACGACCAATGGTAGTAATACTAACCGCAGTGCGTTCGTGAATCTGGCGATAAGAGATCCCATCCAGCAGATAAGGCACCACCCGCCAGCGATCCACCAGCACCTCCAGCTCTGCCGGTGTACACAGATCATGCAGGAATGCACTCATTTCACCGCTATCCTGTAAGGACAGCAAAGCCTTGCATAACAGGGCCTCCGCTGACATGAAGAGCTTTTCCGGATCACTTGCTGTATCAAGTACTCGGCGTTTCATAATGTAACAATACATTAGTACAATAGATCAACTTTAAAAGATCGCAACCAGCAAAGCAAGTACTTCATACCACTTAACCGTATCTGTGAAAGCGCTAACGATTTGGAATACATAGCTCAGCAATGCGCAAACCGGTGTGCGCTGTACCCATCACTCCCCCTTTGAATACGCCGTACAGTAAGTAGTTTCAGGAAGGCGCATATCGTGACCCTTGAGCACCACGACTGAAACCGCTATCCACTTTAGCAAATCAAAACGGCCGCTGGAAAAGTGCCGGTAATATCCGCTTGCGGCTGGCTTCCACGGCCAACAAAAGCGGCCAGATTTATGGTCGACTTCTTTTCTATCTCGTAACGAAACGCTCTACACTTTTCATACCCTGCTACTTTGAATTTGAGTAGTCGCACTTGTCTGGATTTTTAAGGAGCCTCTATGCGCAGCTTGCTCACCTTGGCGATACTGCTTGTCTGTATGCCTGCCTGGGCATCTGATTCCGTTACTGAGGTCAATATCCACCTCACTGCGCATCCTGTAGGCCTGTTGGCATTGTTTTTCTTCGTGCTTGCCTATACCGCTGTGGTGCTGGAAGAGCGCATCCACATCGCCAAATCCAAACCGGTGATGCTCGCTGCGGCATTGATCTGGGGTTTAATCGCATGGTCAGCTGGTGATAGTGGCCAGATGTACCAGGTCAGGCAAGCCTTTGATGCCATGTTTCTTGAATACGCGGAGATTTTCTTCTTTCTGATTGTGGCCATGACCTATGTCACCGCCATGGGGGAGCGTGGCATATTTGACGCGCTGCGCGTGCAATTGACCCGACATCACTTCAGCTACCGCAGCTTGTTCTGGATAACTGGTGGCCTCACGTTTTTTCTTTCGCCATTCATGGACAACCTGACATCAGCTTTGCTGATGTCAGCCGTCGTCCTGGCTGCTTCTGATGGGAATGAGGCATTTATTAATATATCACTAATAAATCTGGTCGTGGCCGCCAATGCCGGCGGTGCCTGGAGCGCCTTTGGCGATATCACCACGCTGATGGCCTGGCAAGCAAACAAGGCACAGTTTTTTGACTTCTTTCATCTTTTCCTCCCCGCGCTGGTGAACTGGCTGGTACCGGCGCTGACGATGAACCTTGCCCTACCCAAGGGCCACCCGGAACCAGTGGAAGGAAAAAAACCGATTAAGGAAGGCGGCATCGGTATCTGCCTGAGCTTTGCTTTGACCATTGCCCTCACCATCATCGGGCGTCAATGGCTGGACATGCCTGCCGTTTACGGCATGCTCACCGGACTTGCACTACTTAACCTGCTCGCTGCCCGGATTGATTACCGACAACGCCACTACGCCCTGACCATGGGTATGGGGCCGCAGAGCTATTCCATCTTTCGCATCATCGCACATGCTGAATGGGACACCTTACTATTTTTCTACGGCGTGTTCGCCTGCGTCGGTGGTCTCGCGGCACTAGGCTACCTCAAACTAGCCGGGGCGCAGATCTATGGCCTGTTTAGCTTTACCGCAGCGAATACGCTTATGGGCGTACTCTCGGCAGTGGTGGACAACATCCCGATCATGTTCGCGGTACTTAAAATGAACCCACCGATGGACGAAATGCAATGGCTGCTCATCACCCTGACAGCTGGTGTTGGTGGCAGTCTGTTATCCATAGGTTCTGCCGCTGGTGTCGCCTTGATGGGGTCATCGCGTGGACGTTACACCTTTATGCGTCATCTGCGATGGAGCTGGGCCATTGCCCTGGGTTACCTCGCCAGTATCGCTGTGCACCTGTGGCTAGGTACTTAAAGTTGTTCGGTAGTCACTAAACTATATGCCGGTCTTACGCGGAGCCTGCCATCATGCACCACGCCAGTGACATCTTGCTCAGTCTCTTCATTGTATTTATTGCTGCGGAGATGAGTGCTGAAATTGCGCAGCGCCTCAAACTACCGGGTGTTGTGGGAGAAATTATCGCTGGCTGCCTTATTGGCCCCTCGGGACTGGCCTGGTTGAAACCAGCCGAGATCGCACCACACCTGCCCCTGGATTTACTGGCCGAACTTGGTGTGGTGCTTTTGCTATTTTCGGTGGGCTTGGAAACTCGCCTGGAAGATTTAAAAAAGGTGGGAAAGAGTGCGGTCATGGTCGGCGTGCTGGGTATCATCATTCCCTTCGCCGCCGGGGCACTGTGGGCACACGGTGAAGGTTTTACC
>JAAXIA010000048.1 GCA_012270595.1 Rhodanobacteraceae bacterium
GCCCAGACAGGCAAAGACCTGACCGGGGTTAAAAAGATCAACGGGAATAGAAGCCTCAGCCATTGGACACATACCCCTCTGCAACATCCGCATGTTCACGCGATGCCTGCTGGTCGGCAGCGCGCAGAATAGCCTCTAACCAGGCCAGCCCCCAGGGGCCATAACGCCTCTGCAAACGGGCAAAGCGCAGCGCCACGTCGCGTGCCTTTTCTTCCAGCTGGGAAGGTGGGCCTTCGTCACAGCTTTTCGTTGGAATCACCGGGCGCGCGCGACCATGATGCGCCGCGATCAGGTGCCTGACCAGGTCTTTCATCTCCCCAGAAAGCACCTTGAACTCGGGGTTCTCGTCAAGGTAAAACAGCGAACCAAATTCATGGCGATAACCCGCAAGCAGGGCCTGATTCACTCCCTTCTTACCCGCTGTCTTGGCCAGCGGCCGTTTATCACGTGGCACCGAAAACGCGTCCTGCCAACGCCGCGCCTGCTTGCCTTCGTCATGAAGGCGCGCGGCGATGACAATGGCACGCGCCAATTCATCTTTAAGCATCAGGTTATCGACTAATGTTTGCGCCTTAAGGGCCGCACAGTCTTGATGCTCACTCAACGACTGCTCACGGTGGGCGATGGATCGCGCGTCTTCATCGCCACCCGCACTTTCATCGCGGTATGTGTCGATCACTAACCACTCTGTCGCCTGCCCTTCGGCATCAAACGCCACATTGAAGCTGTGTACTCGATGCCAGTCGGCATCGGAAAGAATTTCTTTTGCATCATCAACCTCTTTGGCAGCATCGCGAACACACCGAACCCGAAAGGGCACAAGTGGCACGCTATTCTTCTCATTCTCCTGCCCGTCTTTTTCCAAAGTTGACCAGCCATCTTTATCGGCGGCAGAAACGGGTTCTTTGGACTTATCGTCCAGCAGACCCTCGGTTAAACCGCCCAGACATGCATCGAGCACCAGGGTGTTGCCGTTGATGGCTGTTTTAATCTCATCCGTCTTGTTATCGTTAAGTTGCTCCAGCGTAAAAGATTGTTCATATTCGTTTTTCTGGCTGAGCACAAAGGCGATAACATCGTCTTTGGCGATAACATCGTCTTTACCTTTGACCATTTCTTGCTTGGTGTTGTCTACATCCGAGGTCTTAAAGAGTGCGTTCACACGCTTTTTAAGCCAGTCAGCAACACTGTCACTTTCGGTTTCCAGTTTTTCCACCAGGTGTGGCGGCGCATCAGCGAAGAAGGCGTCTGTTTCTTCCTTGCTCACCTTGTTACCCGGTGTGCGTACAGGCAAATGCTGGCGCCATATCAGGGTGGTTTGCGGCGGGTCGTGCTCGAGCCAGCCACGACACCAAGGTGCCACTGCAGGGCGCCCGGTGTGCTCTTTGAGGCTGGTCATCGACCAGGCTTCCACCAGCGCGCGCGTGAGCGCTGGATAGAGCGGATCCGGCGTGCTGGCGTCTCTGGTCTTTGGGGCATCCTCTTTTTGCAAGGCCATCAATGCAGCAGGGCTGGCGTCGTAAGCATCCCTAACGTCCGAGGATGTTTCACGCCATTGCCTCCCAGGGGAAAGAGCACTGTCAGGGTTTGTGTGAATGTCACGGTTCTCCTGTAGCCGCGGCAACTTCTTCAGAAGCTCCACCGTAAGCTTCACCCGTTTCTTAAGGTCTTCATCTTTCTTATCCTTTGCCTCGACGACGACAATGCGTGCCTGGTGCCCTTCGCGACCCAGGCGATTTACCCGCCCCAGGCGCTGCACCATGCGTTCAAAGGGCACCGCGTCCATCACCAGATGATCAGCATCCAGATCGACCCCTACTTCTGCCGCCGAGGTGGCCACCACAAAGGCGGCCTTACTATCACTACGTTTGGAACCACCCGAAAAAAAGCCAAGCTCTTCAAGCGCATCCTTGGCATCCTGCCGCTCCTTAACCCGTCGCGCACCAACAAAAAGCTGGATATTTTGGGTTAAAATACCCGCTTGTTTTGCTTTCTTTTTGATGGCATCTTTGGTTTTTTTCGCATCACCACGCTCATCGCAGTACACCAGCACACGCGCCCCATTATATCCCTCCCCTGAAAGCTTCCAGGCTTCGTCAGCCAGCCTCTCAGGCAGTTTTTTTGAGTCATCCAGTGACTTAAAGCACATATATTTTGGGGCCTCAAGTCTTTTTTTGACTACCGGGTTTGCTTCATCCTCTTCATCAAGCTGAAAAATGCTGCCGTCCCCTGACTTCTCGTCAGGTCCTTGTGAATGCTGTGCTCCTTTAGTCTTGTCGCCATATCCACCGGTCGCGGAAAGCGGCAACAGGTGGAAGCGTGGAATCTTCTGGCGGTCTTCACTTGCCTGTGCACCAAGTTCATCGCACCGGGTTTTCTCGGCAATCTGTGCCAGCAGCCGCTGAAAAGGTGGTACCAGGTGCGATTCGTCAAGCACCAGCAAGGTGTCGGTGCCGAGGAGTCCGGCATGGTAGGGACGCATGTTGCGGCTCACCCCATAGCCTTCAAAAAGCAGACGTGAGCCGATCATATCCACCGTGCCCACAATAATGGCAGTTGCACTCGGGTTGGCCAGCCATCGGCGGTTATCCACATATTGACCGCGCAGGGTGCTGATGCACAGCGTCTCATCGATGCTGTTTTTTTTAATATTCTCTGCTTCAGTAGTGGCCTGATCGACCACGGCACGGCGATCCACCGCATAGACCAGCCGCCGTGGCAGAGAGGTATTTAGCTTGCGCGCCAGATACCAGATGGCCATGACTGCGGTCTTGCCCAGCCCGGTGGGCAGGTCAAGCGCACTGGGATAATTCCCGTGCCTTAAACACTCAAAAAGACGCCCTTACCACGGGAAGGGCGGATGACCTGTCAGGTCTTTAAAATCTTTATCAAAATCAAATTTACAGCGCTCTGCGAACAAATCCATCCCGGGATCAGCCTCCAGCTGTGCGATACTTGATATTTCACAAAACAATCAAAGACTTATAAGAAGTTAAATCACTTTCCAAATGCATGTCTGGTACCCTCGAGACGATTCGAACGTCCGACCTGCCCCTTAGGAGGGGGCCGCTCTATCCAGCTGAGCTACGAGGGCTTAAAGGGAAGGATTCTACACCAGATAGCCGTAGCCAGCCAGTGCACATGCGCGGACGCCGGTTTACAACAAATGACCGCTTTCATGTGATACTGCTTCCAGCCGGGTTTGGCGGTTAGCAGAAGAGAACCTAACCATATGAAATATGACACATTCGATGTTCAGGTCATAGGAGCCGGTCTGGGTGGTTTAAGCGCTGCTGCACGACTGGCGCAAGAGGGCTACCGGGTGGCAGTCATTGAACAACATTACATCCCCGGCGGCTGTGCGACCACATTCAAGCGCAAGGATTTTATCATGGAGGTCGGATTGCACGAAATGGACGGCCTGCATGCAGAAGACATGAAACAGGCGTTATTTAAAAAGCTGGATATATTTAAATATATGACATTTAAAAGTCTTCCTGAATTTTACCGCGTTGTTTCTGTTGACCGCAAAGATGATTATACTGTGCCGGATGCCGGCATGGAAAAAGTGATTACCCAGTTGAATGCGCAATTCCCGGACAAAAAAGACCAAAAAGCCATCCGTCGGTTCTTTAACGTCATCCAGGGTATTTACCATCAGGTCAGCAGATTTTACCGGCTTACTACTTTGCAGCGTATGCTTGTCCTGCCATTTACACCATTATTTTATCCATATATGGCAACATACAGCAATATCTGGATTAACATACTGTCCAAAACCAATCCCTTGATGTGGCTGTTTCACCCATCTTTCATATTTAAACGATTTCACACCCTGGGCAGCCTGCTCGATACACTTAGTCATAATAAGTGCCTAAAAAACACCCTGTGCGCCAATCTTGGTTATTATCATGACGACCCGTACAGTATGAGCCTGATCTTTTTTTCTGCTGCCCAGGCAAGTTATTTTGAAGGCGGTGGATGGTTTATAAAGGGTGGCTCACAGCAGCTTTCCAATTACCTTGAAAAGGTGATTCGGGATTATGGCGGCACCCTGCTACTTGGCAGGGAGGTTACGAACATTATCACCGAAGGCAACCGGGTTGTCGGCATTAAATACCGGAATGCTCATGACAGGCTGGCAGTGAAAACGACCATTTATGCCAATGTGCTCATTGCCAACGCCGCACCGGCCCGGGTCGCCTGCATGCTGCCCGAAGAGCACGGCAAGAAACTAAAAGCCAAGGTCGTTGACCGCTTTACAGATGCCTGTTCGCTGCTTAGCATTTACGTGGGTTTTAAAAGCCATCTTGCCAACGGAGTGAATAAAAATGGTGCCTATTCCACTTTTATTGCACAACAGGGACTACATGGCTCTCTTAAGGATACCTGGGCGACCATCAAGGAACAACATCCCGCCGAACGTGACTTTGTATTTGTCGATTACAGCCAGATTGATTCTGGTCTGACGACGGCTGACAAGAGCGTTGGTGTGCTGTGCGCTGTGGGCTATCTTGCCGAATGGGACGGACTTTCTGAAACAGACTACACATCCAGGAAAGATGCAGTTGCACAAAAAATGTTCGCAGTACTGGATAAAGTGATCCCTGGTATTGCCGATGAAATTGAATATTACGAAGTGGGCACACCGCGCACCATTGCATCGTACACCCTTAATCCATCAGGATCACCTTATGGTTTTGCGCAAATTCCATCGCAGTCCGGGTTACCCAGAATGTACCGTATACCGCGCCTGAAAAACCTTTATTTTTCATCCGCATGGTCTTTTCCTGGGGGTGGTTTTACCGGTGCCCTACTGGCCGGCCATGAAACTGTCAGGCGCATTGTCCGCAGGCATAAACCCGACCCAACCATAAAAAAATATGTGATCCATAAACAAAAAACATATGAAGATAAAAAAACAAGCAGCCGCTTGCTCGCCCGAAAAACCATTGCCAGACATACTATGGAACTGGTGTTTGAAAAAAATGAATTTCTCGCCCGTTTTCAGCCTGGCCAGTATGCCGCATTACGTCTTGTGTCTCCCGCCTACGATGCACTGGATATGCCCCTACGCCTCTTTTCCATCACTTCCCACCCCGACGAGCCGGTCCTGCGCTTTGCCATGCGTGAAAGTCACAGCGCTTTCAAGCGTAGCTGCCTGGCCATGGCGACAGGTGATCAGGTGCATATCTACGGCCCGATGGGCAACTTTGTATTGCAGGAACATCCGGCAAGCCCGGCAAGAAACCTGGTTTTTCTGGTTTCAGGCATCGGCATCACTCCAGTCATGCCGATGTTAAAAGATCTGGAAAAACACGCTTCCCGTAAGAATATCTATCTGATTTATACAAATAAAACCAAAGCTGAAACCAGCTACCACGAAGAAATTGCATCCATGCGTCTGGAAAACCTTGATTATATTAATCGCTATACCGCCTCGCAGTCCAGAATAAACGCCAAGTTCATCACGACCCAGCTTAGGGATGTTCATGCGTGTGATTACTATATTGTCGGCAATTCGTACTTTATCAAGGCCATGCAATCGATCGTCGCTGCGCAAGGTGTTCCAGAGGCACAGGTGTATGTGGATGATTTTGGCTGAACCAACCAATAATTACCCTGTCTGCTGTGCTTAAAAACTATTGGCCATGATGATTGCCTCATGGCAAAATCAAGCCGCTTCAGTCCAGTGAATATGCACCATGGCAGTGACCGCAGAAAGCCGGGTAGATAGCAGCACTAATGCGCGCGTACGAGTACTTCAGACCAAAGTTGAGGCGGCTTCAGTTGAGCTAACTTCAGCCATACAGACCATGAATAGACTTACACCCCCGCCTTTCAATTTCCATGGCTGGCGCGTCGCCATTGCCGGCGGCAGTCGGGGCATTGGTCGCGCCATGGCGCTAGCCTTTGCCGCAGCGGGCGCATCGGTATCGGTTTGCGCGCGGGGGGAAGATGCACTAAATGAAGTTGCGCAAACCATCACCAAATACGGCGTGACAGCGCATAGTCAAAGCTGCGATCTGGCCGATCCGGACGCCATTGGGCACTGGATAAAAGCCGCCGCCAATACACTTGGCGGTATCGACGTGCTGGTAAACAACGCCAGTGGTTTTGGTTCGGGTGCCACCGATGCGGACTGGCTGGCCAACGTGAATATTGACTTGATGGCTGCGGTGCGCGCCTCGCGTGAGGCTTTACCCTATCTCAAGCGTTCATCAAACGCGGCCATTTTGCACATCAGTTCCATTGCAGCCTTTCACTCCTACCGCGAAAGACCAGCCTACGCAGCGATCAAGGCGGCGCTTAATCAATATACCACTTCACAGGCGCACGATCTGGCTGAACACAGGATTCGGGTCAATGCTGTCGCCCCCGGTGCCATTGATTTCCCGGATGGTCGCTGGGATCGGCGCAAACGTGAAGACCCACAGCGCTATGCTGCTACGTTGGCCGCCATTCCTTTTGGGCGCTTTGGCTGTCCCGAAGATGTCGCCGCTGTCGCGCTGTTCCTGGCCTCACCGCTAGCTGGCTGGATTACTGGCCAAATTCTGTGCGTGGACGGCGGGCAGCTGCTGGGTACATGATGTATCCATGGCTGCGCTCGCTATTGTTTGCGCTCGATGCAGAAACCGCGCATGGTCTGGCGCTTTCCGGCCTTGATGTGGTCTACCGTTGTGGCCTGCTGCGCCTACTCAACCAACCACCCCAACAGCGCCCGACATCCAGCCTGGGCCTGCACTTCCCCAACCCTGTCGGTCTGGCTGCTGGACTGGATAAAAATGCCCGGCACCTCGACGCACTAGGCGCGCTAGGTTTTGGTTTTATCGAAGTGGGAACAGTGACGCCACGGCCCCAGACTGGTAACCCCAAACCGCGCCTTTTCCGCTTGCCACAGCATCAGGCCATCATCAACCGCATGGGTTTTAATAACGACGGAGTGGAGGCACTGTTGGGCCGTATTAACCAATCCAGTTATCACGGCATACTGGGTATTAATATTGGCAAAAACAAGGACACGCCCAATGTTCGTGCGGTGAATGACTACCTGTACTGCCTGGAGCGCGTGTATGCGCACGCCAGCTATATTACAGTGAATATTTCTTCACCCAATACGCAAGGCTTGTGTGATTTGCAGCAGAAGGACACGCTAGCCCGCTTTATTGGTACACTGCGCGAGGCACAAGAGCAACTTGGCTCACAAACAGGCACACGCAAGCCAATGCTGCTTAAGATAGCTCCCGATCTCGATGAAAGTGGACTGGACGCCATCGCTGATGTACTGCTGGACAGCAGCACCGACGGCGTAATCTGCACCAACACCACGATCGAACGCGGCGCGGTCGCCAACGCCCCGCATGGCAAGGAAACGGGCGGCCTGTCGGGCAGGCCGCTGCTATCGGCGGCCAACCACGTATTGCGTGGCATGCGGGAACGACTGGGGGAGCGTATTGTCTTGGTAGGTGCAGGTGGCATTTTAAGCGGCGCAGATGCCGCCGCCAAATTCCGCGCCGGTGCCAGTCTGGTGCAGATTTATTCCGGTCTGGTCTATCACGGATCGCGCTTGCTACGCGAGTGTGTGGAGGCAAGCCCGTGCCCGGGTCAAAGCGACCTGGTGCACTAAACATGCAGGCGCGTCCCCTTGATACCTCAGGCTACACGCTAAGCCTCGATGCCAACCTCAGTCCGCACAACAGCTTGCGCGTTACCGCTAGAGCCAGCTTGCTGGCCAGGTTGCACGATGCGACAAAGCTTCCTGAACTACTCGGTCATGCAGCTACACAGCATGGCGGCGATGTGCTGGTACTGGGCGAAGGCAGTAATGTGCTATTTACGGCAGATTACACAGGCATGGTAGTACTGATGGCAACGCGTGGTGTATGGGTAGAGGAGCAAGATAACCAAGTCTCTATGGCCGTAGCAGCGGGCGAACGCTGGGATGATTTTGTGCGCTGGACACTCACGCAGGGTTTTTCCGGTCTGGAAAATTTAATTTTAATTCCCGGGACTGTAGGCGCAGCCCCTATTCAGAATATCGGTGCTTATGGCGTTGAAGTGGCCGAGTTTATCGACAGTGTGGAAACCTTCGATACCTGCAAACAGGCCGTTACCATACTGGACAAAACGGCCTGTGCCTTTGGCTATCGCGACTCGGTATTTAAACATGTGCCTGGGCGCTACATAGTGACGGCGGTGCGTTTTACTCTGCCACGCCAACAATCACTACACCTGGAATACGCTGGCATAAGGCAGGAGCTGAAACGCATGGGGGTAAGTCGACCCGCAGCATTTCATGTTGCGCAAGCGATAGGCCAATTGCGTACACGCAAGCTACCGAACCCGGCACACATTGCTAATGCTGGAAGTTTTTTCAAGAACCCATTTCTTAACGCTGAGCAGGCTCTGGCACTTAAAAAAACACACCCAGATTTACCCATGTGGTCACAAGCCGATGGGCGTTACAAGCTCTCCGCCGCCTGGCTCGTCGAAGCGGCCGGTTTTAATAAGGGTTACCGTGAAGGTGACGCCGGCATATCCAGACGCCACGCCCTGGTTCTGGTCAATCATGGCAAGGCCAGTGGCGCTGCTATCTGGGCGCTGGGACAACGGGTGATGGAAGAGGTTTATAAGACTTTTGGCATTCACCTAAGCACCGAACCCCAGGTGATTGGTAACCGCGGCGTAAGCTAACCTTACGTGCGGTCATCCCCCCCCAATTTTCCTCAAGGAGACCCACCACACCAAGCTGGTGACAAGGGTATTGACCATGAAATTGCGGTTTTTCTCGCAGGCTACTCTAACGCCGTGCTTTTGACAGCAAACGCAGCATTTCCATATATAGCCACACCAGAGTGACCATAAGCGCAAAAGCACCATACCACTCCATATATTTGGGCGCACCCTGTCTGACTGCATGTTCAATCATATTGAAATCGAGTACCAGATTGAGCGCTGCCAGTCCCACTACCAGCAAACTAAAGCCAATACCAAGGGCACCGGACTCATGGATAAAAGAAATCTGGACGCTGGTAAATGCACGCAGGCCCATATCCACCAAGTACAAAAGCGCGATGGCAGCGGTGGCTGCTACTACGCCAAGACGAAATTTATTAGTCACCTTGATGACGCCGGAGCGGTATAAAAATAACATAACCGCCAGCACAGCAGCAGTAAGCATCACGGCCTGAAGCACAATGCCCGGGTATTTCAGATTAAAGATTGCCGAGATACCGCCCAATACGCAGCCCTCCGCTAGCGCGTAAAGTGGTGCCGTGATACTGGCCCAGCGACTGACAAAACAGGTCAGAAGCGCCAGTACCAACCCTGCAATCAAACCACCGCCAAGGTAAAGCGAGATCGCCGCCATACCGGCAGCAGGACCGCTTTGCTGCGCCACCAATGCAAAGTGGTGCCAGGTCCATCCCCCGATAATCAAGGCCAACAACAACAAAATGCCGGTGTGGGCAATGGTGCCGTTGATGGTCATCCGCTCACCTGTAGCAGGTAGATCACGGAAGGCTTTTTCTCGAAGTACAGGGTTACCAGAACGCATGATGAAGCTCCATACAGTTAAACACGCCGTGCTCGACTCAAGTTCGGCGGGGGTCCATTATACTATAATACGCCGCATAGGGCCGGCGCCCTACGCGGCAGGAACCAGGTCTTGGCTGAATAAGATTTCATAGAATATTTAACTTTGGCACAATTCTGCCATCTGCTGGGGAATGGAGCGATTGGTGTGACTGATGCGATTATATGCGCCGGCCTGCATGTAAATACAGGTGGGCTGGTAGTGCTCAATCTCAATTTCATCAAGTTGCACAAAGGCGGCAATGATGAGGAGATCGCCAACTTGTGCGCTACGTGCCGCGCTACCGTTCACGGAAATGATGCCCGAGCCTTCTTCCGCACGCAGTGCATAGGTCACAAAACGTTGGCCGCTACTCACATTCCAGGCATGGATTTGTTCGTATTCACGGATACCGGAAGCACCCAGCAAATGACTGTCAATAGCGATGGAACCTTCGTAATGTAGTTCGGCGTGGGTGACCGTTGCACGATGAATCTTCGCCTTGAGCATGTTTAATTGCACGATACCACTCCTTATTTCTCTGCGTACCAAGAGTAAAAAAATCTCAGGTAACCATACCAGATTGTCGTCCGCCAAGCTCAAAGACGCAATATCCATCCAGCAACCATGACAATCACAGGATCAGGTTGTCGATAAGACGGGTACTGCCGAGTCTGGCTGCTATTAATGCCACCAGACCTTCACGCTGATGTGGCGCCGGCTGGCAAAGATCCTGGGCACGGCGAATCACCGCGTAATCGGGCACAAAACCTGCGCACTCCAGCGCTGCTAACGCTTCTTTCTCCACCTGCGACCAAGACGGCTGCCTGGTGATGTGCTCACGCATATGCAGAAGTGTCGCATACATCTTCGGGGCCAAGGCACGTTCTTCGGGCTTGAGACACTGGTTGCGCGAGCTTAAGGCCAGGCCATCAACGGCGCGCTGAATAGGGGCCATCAGTAGCTTGACTGGCCAGAACAGATCCTGTACCAGATGTTCAATCACTTTAAACTGCTGGAAATCTTTCTGCCCGAAGACGGCCAGATCCGGCTGTACCAGATGGAACAATTTGCTGACCACCGTAGCGACGCCATCAAAAAAACCAGGGCGATGGACACCTTCGAGGATCTGACCCAGGCGCGAAGGATGTACGTTAACACGCTGAGAGGTACCCAAGGGATACATGGTGGCAACATCGGGGGCAAAGAGCAGATCACAACCGGCTTCAGCCAGGCCTTTCTGATCTTGCATCAGGCTGCGTGGATACCGATCGAAATCCTCATTCAAGCCAAACTGGATGGGATTGACGAAAATACTGACAACCACGCGACTGGCGTGCCGCTGCGCCAGTTTTAGCAGCGCATAATGACCCGCATGCAAGTTGCCCATGGTCGGGACCAAGGCGATTGTCTGGGCCTGCGCACGCCAGTGGTCAATCGTCTTGCGCAACGCCCCCACATGACGCAGATTGTGCATGGTTCCCTGTACTGGCATGACCTGATTTGGCATCGCGACCGTCCCTTCCCTAACGGGAGTAATGCTCAGGTCCCGGAAAAGTACCACTGCGCACATCGGCAGCATAGGCCTCAATGGCAGCAGTCACCGAGTCGTGTCCAAGCAGGAAATTCTTGCTAAAACCAGGTGCTTTACCATGCGTGATACCCAGCATGTCATGCAGAACCAACACCTGACCATCGCAGTGCGGGCCGGCACCAATACCAATCACCGGAATAGCCAACGCCTGACTGATCCGTTCACCTAAAGATGCAGGGATTCCCTCGATGACCAATATATCAGCACCGGCATCTTCCACCGCTCGCGCTTCGGTCAGCACGCGCTCTGCTGCTTCAAGTTCACGCCCTTGAAGTCGAAAACCGCCTAGTTTGTGTATGGACTGCGGAGTCAGACCAAGGTGCGCACAGACTGGAATACCGCGCGCAATCAATCCTTCAATGATTGTCAAAACATGCGCTGCCCCCCCTTCAACCTTCACCATTGCCGCACCAGCCTCGCCAACCAGACGCTTGGCAGCTTCCAGTGCATGCGACAGATCGCGGTCAGTCATGAACGGCAGATCAGCCACCAGCATGGTGGCCGAAACCCCGCGTGCAACGCTGGCGGTATGGTAAACCATGTGCTCAAGGGTGACTGGCAGCGTGTTGCTGTGGCCCTGTACCACCATACCCAGGGAATCACCCACCAGCACCACGTCGATACCCGCCACTTCGAGTTGCCGGGCAAAACTGGCATCGTAAGCGGTGAGCATCACGATTGGCTGCTTTTGAGCCTTCATGGCACGCAGTGTCAACACAGTCACCCGTTTACGTTTAGAATTTTGCTTTTTTTTTTGGAACACCTTAATTAGCTCTCATTGGCTCTCGGCTTTGCAGTTTTTACCTTGAGGTTTGAAACATGTGTCCTTTCAAGTCTATCGCCAGCATGGTTTAAGGCAATATCTCACAACCACTTGCGTCAAGCCGCGCCAGCAATGCATCTGCCCGACCTTGCGCGGGTAGTTCAAGGTCGGGAGCAAGATCACAAAGCGGCAGCAGTGCGAATGCACGCTGGGCTACACGCGGATGCGGCAGATGCAATCGGGCATCAATCAGGCGTATGCCAGGTATATGCAATATATCGAGATCCAGCGTTCGTGGACCCCATGGTCTGCTATGTCGTATACGTCCAAAACGGCGCTCGATGGCAAGTAGCGCATCAAGCAAAACGTGTGGTGACAGCACAGTGTCCAACAAAGCAACGGCATTCACAAATGCTGGTTGCTCCAGATCCCCCCAAGGCGGTGTTCGATACAGGCGGGAACGCGCTCCCAGGCGGGTAAAAGGCAGCTGTGCCAGCGCATCAAAGGCAGAAAGCACCTGTTGCCGTGAGTTACCAAGGTTACTTCCCAATGCAACATAAGCTGACAACACAGGCATCAGCTATTCACACGATGCCGGCACCGCCGATGTGGCGCTGGCACACCAGCGGTATCGTCTACCTGCACAACAGGAGCATTGTCATGCCTGGACAGAGCCTTGGCCAGAAGGTTGCGCGGCAGTTGCTGGGCATGTGTCCACCACTGGCCCAGTTCACACATCTGCGGCGATTCGTGCCTGCGGAGCAGAAGAAAATCAAAGGCGGCACGAAAGCGTGGATGACTCAGCAAACGCAATACCTTGTTTTTCTGGAATTGTTCAAAACGCGGCTGCAATAACCAGATATCCTCCACGGTGAAAATAAACCGGCGCGGAATTGCCACCCGCTGACACTGCTCGGCCAGCACCTTTCTGAACGCGCGGCTCCAGGCGTCGCTATGGTCCTTGCCCTGCCCCATCCACAATAGCGCCTGCTTACGCACTTCACCCCATAACAAAACGGCGAATAAAAAGGCTGGCGTCACTGACTTGCCTTCAAGCACACGCCGATCAGTGCTGGCCAGTCCCGTTTCAATCAATGCGCGTAAGGCCGCATCACCACGTTGCAGAGCACGTGCGGTGGCCGGAAACAAAAACGCCAGTAGATCATGGTGTTCCAACAGATGAAAACTCTTTAAGCCGTCACCGAGCAAGAACATCTTCAGTGACTCATCAAACAACCGTGCCGGCGCGACTTCGGTCAACTTCGGACCCAGCCCGGCAAAGGGGCGTGCAGCCGCCGCGTCAATACGAAAATCCAGTTTGGCAGCCAGCCGCACCGCGCGCAGCATGCGCACAGGGTCTTCACGATAACGGATAACCGGATCGCCAATCAGACGCAATACCCGGTTTTCCAGATCCTGCATGCCACCGGCATAGTCCCGCAGCGAAAAATTACTAATATCGTAATATAGCGCATTCACGCGGAAGTCACGCCGCTGAGCATCTTCTTCGATGCTACCCCATACGTTGTCACGCAGGATACGGCCATCGACGATGTGGGAATTACGCGCATCGGCATCATCATCCTGATGGCTACCACGAAAGGTAGCGACCTCAATGATCTCCGATCCACATAACACATGCGCCAGTCGAAAACGTCGGCCAATGAGACGGCAATGGCCAAACAGCTCTTTCACTTCCTCCGGCGTCGCGTTGGTGGCAACATCAAAGTCCTTGGGTTTGCCTCCAAGTAACAGGTCACGCACTGCACCGCCAACCAGGAATGCATCGTGACCGGCTTTGTTCAGCCGGTAGAGCACATGCAAGGCTGCCTTGCTGATATGTTTACGGGAAAGTACGTGTTGCTCGCGTTCGATGACACGCAACGCAGGTACCACTTCTGTCCTTGCTTTCAAATTCAAATTATCCATAATCTTTCTGGGTGTGCCTGCCAATGAACCCACTCAATGACAAATAGGGCTTACATCGCACAGGACAATAAGGAATGGTTTTGCATCGGAGCAAAGCAGACCGTGTACACCACTCATCATCACCACAAAGAACACTTAAGGCATTGCCAGAAAAAACTGTTGCGCTATAGTAGCGCATCTGGTCCTGTTATGCTCCCATCGTCTAGAGGCCCAGGACGCCGCCCTCTCAAGGCGGAAACACGAGTTCGAACCTCGTTGGGAGCGCCATCACGCTGTTTATTTTATATTTAAAATAGAGTCGTCATCATGACTTTTGTCGTCACTGACAATTGCATCAAATGCAAGTATACCGACTGTGTTGAGGTCTGTCCGGTAGATGCTTTCCACGAAGGACCGAACTTCCTGGCAATTGATCCAGATGAGTGCATTGATTGTGCACTGTGCGAACCAGAATGCCCAGCCAATGCCATCTATCCGGAAGATGATGTTCCCGCTGGACAGGAGGCTTTTCTGGCACTGAACGTCGAGCTGGCCAAAACCTGGCCGGTGATTACCGAACGGAAAGACGCTCCGGTCGATGCCCACGACTGGGATGGCAAGTCAGACAAGCTCGCGCTGCTTGAACGCTAGACTGACTGCCCGCATCCTTGCCGGCACCTTAATATCCGCTGGCATGTGGGAGCGATTTCCTCGGGCCTGGCACTGGAATCACCAATGCATCGGTTGCCGCTGGCCTGTCCAGGCCAGGTGGAATCTGTAAAGGGCTTTCTTGCCGCACCTGTTTCCAGGCATCAGAGGAATGCACGTTAGCACAACCGGAAAGCAGCCCCACATTGAGCAACACAAGGACCCATTGCAGAAGGACACGCAAAGAGTTTTTCATACCTCAAGTTCCGACGGAAAGTATATCAATATGTTTGCTAAAGTATATCAATATGTTTACTTTTTTGCATACCTAACTTTAAGTTAAATGCACATGCATTTACAGTTTTTGTGCAGGTTGCAGGGGCGTCCATGTCGGCCTGATCGTTCTTGATGGGTGCATAATGACACAACCGGCAAGTAGTCCGACCATAAGCAGAACAAGTACGGGAAGCACCATGGTGCGCAAGTTTCGTTTCATCTTCAGAAATTCCATCAATTGTCTATAAAAACAAGGTTTATTGAGCACTATCTGCAAATAGGTGCCAGCTTTCCCAGTGCTGTATATAACTGCTCTCGCGCAGGGCCTTCTTGCAGTGCCAGCATGGGTAAGCGCAAGCTTTCCGAGGTCAAGCCAAGGGCAAGTAAACCAGCCTTGACGGCAATGGGATTCGGTGCGCATTCCAGTGCACACAACAGCGGTTCCAGTGCTGCCTGACAGCGCGCTGTCGCGTTCTTGTCGCCCTTCGTGGCCGCGTCACACAGGGCGCGGAAACACTTAGGCACCAGGTTGGCAACCACCGATACCGTACCGCCAGCACCAGCCAGCATAGCCTCTCCAGCCGTCGCGTCATCACCGGACAAATACACAAAATCCGGCCCGGCAAGTGCCGCTAGTGCACGGATACGCTCAAGATTTTTACACGCATCCTTGATACCAATAATGGCCTGATGCGCGCGCAGTCGCGCTACGGTATCCGGTAGCATATCGCAAGCACTACGCAATGGTACGTTGTAAAGCAACAGCGGCAAGCCACCATGTTCAGCAATTTCAAGAAAGTGCCGATACAGACCTTCCTGGCTTGGACGCACATAATAGGGCACCACGACCAATGCAGCGTCGGCACCAAGCTCGCACGCACGGCGCGTGCGGCGCACGGTTTTGCTGGTAGCTGCCTGGCCGGTACCAGCCACCACCGGCACCCGCCCAGCCACCCGCTCCAGCGCATAGGTCAGTAAACGGTCAAACTCATCGCGCTCGAGCATATGCGCTTCACCGGTAGAACCAGCCACAACCAAAGCCTGCGTACCATTGTCGATCTGCGCATCAATCATGCGCCCAAAGGCCACCAGATCAAGCGAACCATCGGGGTGAAATGGAGTTGCCAGAGCACAAATGCTACCGCGTATCATCATTGCATTTTCCGTATGATCATTGCGTTTTATGCGTAAATCCAGGCGCCTCATGATACTTTACTTTGACTGCCATGCGCTGCGCGGCAAGGGCAAGTGCTACTGCCAGATAAGGGAAAGGCTCAAAAAGTCGCAGGGAGCCTTAAATTAAATAGAGAAACGGGGAAATAAAGCGAAACAATCTCTAAATACTTCATCTGCGCTAGTCTTTCCATCCTGCCATTGCCAAACACCTGCAATGTTTTTTGGAGAATTCCATGACCAGCAACGCAGAGACAATCATCGCCATAGGCAAACCTCTTCCTTCCCTTGTCGGCACTGCCGGTGATAACACCACACTGAAGCTTTCTGACCTCAAGGGTCAATGGGTCGTGGTGTATTTCTACCCCAGAGATGCCACCCCGGGATGTTCCAGGGAAGCCCAGGATTTTCGTGACCTTCATCCTGAGTTCATCAAGCGCAAAGCCACCATCATTGGCGTTTCACGCGATTCAGTGGCTTCCCACGCCCGATTTGCAGCCAAATACGCATTGCCATTCCCGCTACTTTCCGATGTGAACGAGCACTGGTGCAAGACTTTCGACGTAATCCAGGAAAAAGTACTCTATGGCAAACGCCACCTGGGTATCGTGCGCAGCACCTTTTTGATCGCTCCAGACGGCAAGCTCATCGCCCAATGGCGTGGTGTAAAAGTCCCAGGTCACGCCCAAGCCGTACTGGATGCCATTGCACCTTGAATAAACGCTGTCATCACCTACCCTGATCAAACGGCTTGCCACGCCTTTCCTGTCACGCGAGGTTTCTTTCACTTATGACTCGAAACAAGCGTATTTACGCACTGGATACCAACGTTCTACTGCATGATCCGACTGCGCTGTTCCGTTTTGAAGAACATGATGTTTTCATTCCAATGACCGTACTTGAGGAACTGGACAACAGAAAACAGGGTGTTTCGGAAATTTCGCGCAACGGGCGCCAGATCAGCCGCTTTCTCAGCGAGCTGATTGAGCATGGTAAGACCAATGGCATTCGCGATGGGCTGGAACTGGCTAAAGCACAAGGCGTGCCTATGGCGCGTAGCGCAACAGGTCGATTGTATTTCCAGCAGAGCACCAGCAATAATAACGGCAAGGGAGATAACCTGATTCTGGCCGCAGTGGTTGAACTGCGCGATACTCATCCCAAACAGGAAGTCGTGCTGGTCAGCAAGGACATCAACCTGCGCATCAAGGCCAGGATCTACGGTCTGCAAGCAGAGGATTACGAAAACGATCGCGCACTGGACGACTTCGCGTTACTGTTTACCGGTACCGCTTCCCTGCCGGCCCATTTCTGGGAGCAGCATCCCGAGGTATGCTCGTGGAGCGAGCACGGCAATACCTACTACCGAATCAATCGCCATGCGCAGGAAAACTGGTACCCCAACCAGTGCCTGTTCCTCCCTGGTGAAAATAGTGTGGAACTGCGTGTACTCAGGGCGGAGGAGAAGCACGCCACCTTGGTGCTGCTGAACGATCACAGCCACCCTAACCACCATGTGTGGGGCATCGCCGCGCGTAATCGCGAGCAGAATTTCGCCTTGAATCTGCTCATGGACACCAACGTGGATTTTATCACCCTGCTCGGCACTGCCGGCACGGGCAAAACCTTGCTGACTCTAGCCGCTGGACTGGCCCAGGTCATGGATCAGCAACGCTACCACGAAGTCATCATGACCCGCGCTACCGTCGCAGTGGGTGAAGACATCGGTTTTTTGCCCGGCACCGAGGAAGAAAAGATGACGCCGTGGATGGGTGCCCTCACCGATAACCTTGAGGTACTGGCACATCCCGAGGAAGGCGGCTCATGGGGCCGTCAGGCAACTAATGACCTGCTGGCTTCACGTATTAAGATACGCTCACTGGGTTTTATGCGTGGACGCACCTTTCTCAACCGTTATCTGATCCTCGACGAAGCCCAAAATCTCACGCCCAAGCAACTTAAAACCCTCATTACCCGCGCCGGCCCCGGAACCAAGATCGTCTGCCTTGGTAATGTGGAACAGATCGACACGCCCTATCTCACCGAAACCAATTCCGGCCTTACCTACGCGGTAGACCGCTTCAAGCATTGGGAGCACTCGGCACACATCACCCTGCGTCGCGGTGAGCGTTCACGCCTGGCCGATTTCGCTTCGGAGGCTTTATAGCCGGATTGCTCTCATGTCCACACTCTCCCGCTTGCCACCCGTCGCCTTAAGCATCGCCGGATCCGACTCCGGAGGTGGTGCAGGTATCCAGGCCGATCTTAAAACCTTCCAGGCTTTTAGCGTGCATGGCACCACGGCCATCACGGCCATCACGGCACAAAACACCCGTGAAGTAAAAGCGATACATGCGCTACCCGCCAAACATGTTCAGCAGCAGATTCAAGCCGTTTTCGAGGATTTTCCGGTGAAGGCGGTAAAAACCGGGATGCTGGCGAACGCGCGCATCACCCGGCAGGTGGCTCAAGCCATGCGCCATCAACAACCTGAATGGCTGGTGGTGGACCCAGTGATGGTCGCCACCCGTGGGGCGCGCCTGCTTGACGATAGCGCCGTACACGCACTGAAAGAAACATTGATTCCTCTGGCCGACGTGCTGACCCCCAATCTGATAGAAGCCGAAGCACTGCTGGGGCATCCGCTGCGCAGTGCCTCAGACTTCGACGCCGCCGGCGCGGCCTTCCGAGCACTAGGTGCATGCGCGGTACTTATCAAGGGCGGTCACCAGCACGGTAAGGAAGTTGTCGATCGCTGGTATGACGCGCGTGGACGCTTGAATATTCGGCATCCACGCCTGCCCTATGAAGCACACGGCAGCGGATGCACGCTCGCTGCCGCCATCACCGCAGCCCTGGCGAAAGGATTCACACCCCGAGCGGCTGTACGACGGGCGAGCCGTTACCTGCACAAGAGTTTCACGCGCAGTTATTCTCTGGATCAGAACACGCTAGCTATTTTGCGGCACTAGCAGTAACACCAGAGTGTGATCCGCAAATATCTGTCGCTTGATTTAAAATCGACACCTGGCATCCACTCACCCTTTTTTGCCGCATGGCCTTTATGGAATTTTTAAGCGCCCGCTTCTTTATTTTTTGCTTATTGCTGTTGTTCGCCCTTTGCACGGTGCTGGTTCACTTGCGCGGACGGGTACGCTTGCGTCTGGACCGCCAACTGGTCGATCACTCGGCCTTGTTTGCTCCCTATAACCTGTTGATGTTTGCCTTCTCGGCCATACCGGCCCGGCCCATTGTGCCACGCCAACACTTTCCCATGCTCGACCCACTGCAAAGTCACTGGCACAGTATCCGCGACGAAGCACTACGCCTCTTTGATGAAGGCCATATCCGTGCGGCACAGGGCGGCAACGATGTCAGTTTCAACAGCTTTTTCAAACAAGGCTGGAAACGCTTTTACCTGAAGTGGTACGACCAACCTCTCGCCTCGGCCCAGGCCTTATGCCCCCAAACCGTCGCCTTGCTGGAATCCATCCCCCAGATCAAGGCAGCCATGTTTGCGATACTGGCACCACATAGCCGACTCAACCCACATCGCGATCCGTTCGCCGGCTCTTTACGCTACCATCTGGGTCTGGTGACACCAAACTCGCCCCATTGCCGCATCCTTATTGATGGGGAAGAACACGTGTGGGGCGACGGTGAAGATGTGGTGTTTGATGAAACCTATGTGCACTGGGCAGAAAACCGGACTGACCAGCCACGAATCATTTTATTTGCCGATGTGGAACGTCCACTGCGCACGCGCTGGGTACGCACTGTCAATCAACACGTGGGTGCCTTTATGGGGAAAATTACCGCCTCACCCAATACCCGTTCAGCACAGGAAAAAACCGGTCTCATCAACCGCCTGTTTGCGGCAAGTCAGCACTACCGTACACGCAAAAAAGCTTTTAAGAAAAAGCATCCGCGCCTGTCACGCACCCTGAAATACTCAAGTATCACGGTTGCGCTGTGGCTGCTCGTTCTGGCACCCTGGCCTTTTATACGCTAAGCAACAAACAAACCTCTCCCCCTTCACACCTTGAATATTTAAGGAAAGCTGGCAAGAAAAGAAAAAAACAAAGATTCCCGCTCCACCAGGCGATGCCCTTAGTCCGGGGTAGCCACTGGCAGACGATAAGACTGGTTAAAATAGGCCCAGCTTGGCCATAGAGCGTGCGCCAGGGCCTCTTCTAGCAGTGCCGGAGCCACGGTTTGTGGTGTCAATAGCTCACCATCTTGCTGGTAAGAAAACTGGCTGGGCGGGCGTTTTGGTTCCAGCACCAGTAGCGAATCAGCCTTCAGATAACCAAAATTGTCACCGTACTGCATGATCGCCCGCCCCGGGTCGCGATTGGTCAAATCAGCGCCCAACATGGGGTGCACGCTATCCACGCCCGCTAACGATAACAAGGTGGTAGGCAAGTCGATCTGGCTAACCAGCCGCCGATCACGTCGCAAGGGTACGCCCGCTCCAAGAAACAAGCCAGGAATATGAAAATGCCGAACCGGCAATAAACTGGCACCACGCACCCGCGCATCGTGATCGGCCACAATAAGAAAAATGCTGTTCCCCCAGTAGGGTGCCCGCCGTGCACGCGCAAAAAAACGCCCTAGTGCCCAGTCAGCATAACGCACTGTATTTTCCATGCTGGCCGGCTCTCCCCGAGGCTTAATGCGCCCAGGCGGGTATTCCCAGGGGGTATGATTACTGACACTGAAAACCACCGACAACGTGGGAACCCCAGTATCATCGAGCAGGCGCTGATGCAACTCGTTGAACATATCTTCGTCGCAAGCACCCCAGGAACCCACAAAACACGGCTTTACCTGAAACCTGGGTCGGTCAATCACCGCATCAAAACCATTACCAAGAAAGAATCCTTTCATATTGTCAAAATGTGCTTCCCCGCCATAAATAAAACGTGAGCGGTAGCCATGCCGCCCCAGCAAAGCGGCCAGAGTAAAGAAATCGCGCTGACTGCGCGGCAGCTTCACCACGGCTTCGGCGGGGGTTGGAAAGAACCCCGTGAGCACTGCCTCAAGTCCACGGACTGAGCGGGTGCCAGTGGCGTAGAGACGTTCCAGCAACCAGCCTTCCCCAGCGAGCGCATCCAGTTCTGGCGTCAAACGCTGCCCACCAAGACAGCCAACAAACTGTGCACCCAGGCTTTCTTCCAGGATGATAACGATATGACGTGTCGGTGTCAGTAACTGTGCTGACCATTGGCGATGCAGCGTTGGCAAACGCGTATTTAGCAGTGGCTCATCCAGACCAGCACAGGCACGTACCACTGCAAGCATCTGCCCGTCAGGTAATGCACCATATACCTGCGAAGCCGGCTTGTCGCTGTTCATCGCCATGATCGCGTTAGCCACTACAAAAGCACCGCTTAGCGGTAGCATGTTGACCATGGCATCACTACAGAAAGCGACCTGCGCCGCGTTCAGCGGTCGGTGCCCTAACGATCCGCGCGCGGCCAGAAACAGCAATGCGAACAGTACCATAAACAACCCACTGCGCTGCCAAAGGGTCAGCCCGGGATCCTGGGCATGTGCGTTGATCCAATGCAGGCCAATCCACATGAGCAGTGAAAGTAAAACGACTGACCCCAATAGCACAAGCTTGTAGCCACGCCAGAGCATCAAGCACACTTCACGCGGATGCACCAGATATTCCACGAACAAGCGGTTGGGTCGGCTGTCGTACTCAAGAATAAATTGCGGTGTGGCGACTTCCAGCAAGACCAAGATGAACCACCACACGCCAAACCAGAGCTTTGCCAGCACCAGCACCCACGGTATCTGACCGATCCACAGTGCCAACAGGGCAGGAAACGCCGTTACCATCGAGACAAAACTAAGATCAATACGCCAGCCGCCCGAAAGCACTGGCCAGTAGCCACCGGCAGTGCGTACGCGCGGCCATTGCCAGGCGCACAGACACAGGCGACTGAGGCTCAGCAGTAGCATCGCAGCAAGGAAGAAGCGTCCACTCAGATAGAGCATGGTTGATTTCTACCTCACATGCATGGAGGAGGCAAACGGCTTTAAGAAGAGGCAGGCGCTTCGTTTCGATACCAGCAGAAATGACCCGGCAACTCGACCATGCGGGACAGCACCAAGGACCTGACGGGCATATCTTTTCGTTCCAGTCAGGGTAGATCAAAGCTTGATATGTCTGCCAATAGCCGCCGCAAAGCTTTCGGTACTTCCCTTGCCACCCAGGTCAGGGGTCGCGCCGTCGTGATCATGCCTCATCGTATCGCGAATTGCCCGCCGCAAGGCATCACCCCGATGCACCATGCCAAGGTGATCAAGCATGTTGGAGGCAGCCAGAAGTAAGGCACAGGGGTTGGCCACTCCCTGGCCTGCAATATCCGGTGCCGAACCATGCACCGCTTCAAAGATCGCCGCACGCTCACCGATATTGTTCCCCGGTGCCAGCCCCAGACCACCGATCAAGCCAGCGCAAAGATCCGAGAGAATATCCCCAAACAAATTGGTAGTGACGATGACATCGAACTGCTCGGGATGCATCACCAACTGCATGCAGGCGTTATCCACAATCATTTCGTTAAACTCAATCTGCGGGTATTGCCCGGCGATATTACGCGCAATCTTGAGAAATAAACCTGAAACAGTCTTGAGAATATTAGCCTTATGGACTGCGGTGACCTTCTTGCGCCCCTTACGCATCGCCAGTTCAAAGGCGTAACGCACAATACGACTGGAACCGGCTTGCGTGATACGCATCAATGCGGTGGCTACTTCACCGTCTTCAGACATGGTCTGGCCTTCTGCCAGATAGGCTCCTTCGGTGTTCTCGCGTACGGTAATGATATCAACATTATCGTAACGCGCATTGGTTGCCGGGAAGCTTTCTACCGGGCGCACATTGGCGTACAAGTCAAAATGACGACGCAGCGCAACATTGATCGAACTGAACCCACCACCAATAGGTGTCGTCAGCGGCCCTTTTAATGCGACCTTGTGTTCGGCAATCTTCTCCAGTGTGGCCTTCGGCAATAAATCGCCGCAAGTCTCCATAGCCGCCATGCCGGCAGCGACAAAGTCGTAGTTCAGGCCGCAATCCAGCGCATCGAGCACACGTAACGTGACGGCCATAATCTCCGGACCAATCCCGTCACCCGGGATCACTGCAATGGTTTTATTCATGCCACACTCCTTACAGCAAAACAGCTAACCGACGCCATGAGATGACGCGGCGGTTAATATCCCATTTATTGTACGCGATATGGGGCGCGGCATAAATCACCAGCGAAGTGGAAGCGATCGCCACCACTTCGCTTTCCTCTCAAAATCGGTAGGATGAGCATACATACACCCAGGCACCCGCCAACTGGTAACAGACCCATGACAGTAAGGCACATGGGCATCGGGTTCTACTTTCCTCTGCCCTCGCTTCAACAAGCTTAAGCACAGCAGGCTGCTATGCCTGCTCCAGATGTTCAGCCAGTTTGCCATCCCGATCCGCAGCCATCAAATCGTCGTAGCCGCCGATAAGCTGGTCGTTGATAAAAATCTGCGGTACCGTGCGCCGCCCATGGGTGCGGGTCAGCATCGCCTCGTGCTGAGATTTGTCCTCATCAATGCGGATCTCCTTCCAGTTCAAGCCTTTGAGCTTGAGCAGGCTTTTTGCCGCATCGCAATAAGGACAGGTGGCGCTTGTATATATTTCAATTTTCGCCATAGTGGCCTCCTTTGGGTAAAGCTCATACATAAACGAAAACACATCGGTATCAAGCTAATAACCGGGTTCCAAACGTGATCGTCTCGCAATCCGTCACTACCTGCTGATCGAAACACTCTCCAATGGGCCGGTTTGGCTGGTAAGGCCTAGATGGAAACAAGCCTGTGCAAAATAAAGAAAACTCCATGGTGAATATGATCGAGCGTCGTCGCATGCGCTGCGCATATCTTTTAAAGCACGCTTTGCCACCACCTTGAACAGAAAACAGGCAAAGCGTGCAGTCAATCCCACAAAGGACGTTCTTCACACCAACAATAAACCCAATAATGGCGCGTAAAAATTCCACACACCCTGATAACAAATACCCAGAGAAAAATCACTTGAAATTCAGGTTTTCTTACCGGGCAAGTACCTTGTCTACAGCCGCTCCAACATCAAGGATTCCGGCACCGATGGGTTTGTTTGGTGTCACAGGAAAGGGTCTGGCCGTTTCGCTGAGAATAGTCTTGATCTGCGCCGGAGTGGAGAGCCTTTTTCCAGCAACTTTTTCAGCGCCCAGGATGAGCGCTACAGCGGCAGACACGTGGGGCGCGGCAAACGAGGTGCCAGCCGCGCCGCCGTATATATAACCCAGGTCGTCCCGTGTCGGGCGCTGTGGCCCGGTCCGACCAATATTGGTGGTGGACCACACAAAACCGTGCACCCCATCATCGTGTTGATTACCGCTACCTCCCGGTGCCGAGAGTGTCACGCTATGGCCGTAATTGGAATAGGGCGCGCGCGCGCCATGGACGCCGTTAGCAGCTACAGCAATGACGCCAGGGCAGCTATCCGGCGTGAAATCCCTGCTATCGGCGTTTCTGTTGGCCACCGCCGCTACAACAGTGACACCATGGCGAAGCGCATAGCCAATAGCCTTGGCAAAGCTGCTGTTGGGGAAGCAACGGCCAGGACCACCCAGGCTCAGATTGATAACCTGAGCCGGATATTTGTTGTCCGGTACGCCGTTGACGTGACCACCTGCCGCCCATACAATGCCGTCGCTGATATCCGAATTCCAGCCCATGCCACCGTGACCCAGTACGCGCACTGGCAGCACGCGCGCCTTGGGTGCCACGCCGGCCAGACCGATGCCATTGTTGGTAAGCTCGGCGATAATGCCAGCAACGTAAGTGCCGTGCCAGTCGCTGGGATAAAAACCCTTCTTTTTCGTCGGTACCCCAGACCAGTCGCCGGTATCCCAACCACCGGGGATGCGACCATCGGCTGAACGACCCGATATTTCATGGTCGGTAATAAAGTCATAGCCATCATCAGCAAGAGAGGTGTCAAGATCAGGGTGGCGGGTGATACCAGTGTCCAGCACGGCCACGACGATACCATTGCCATCGGCACCTACCGACCAAGCCTTTTCAACGTCAATGCCCCCCTGGATAATGCTCCCACCTTGCGAACGAGTGAGGTTCCATTGATATGTGGCGAACAGAGGATCATTGGGGGGGTACGGGATAAAGGACGCGGATGCCACCGGTGCGCTGGACGACGGCATCATGCCAGATGGTGCACGGATGATGGGTGCAAGATGGATGATGGTATCAGGCTCCACATAAGTCACCAGAGGATCAGCGGCTATTTGATGCATCAGCAGGATGGCGGCGCTTGCGTCTAAGGAGCGCGAGAGACTTACCAGATCGGCACCAATGGCCAGGCGTCGCCGGTAAGTAAACTTTAATGGCAAGGCATTGTTGTCACTGGATTTGTTAAGGCCACTGCGGCACAGTGCAGCACGCAGATGGGTCATGACTAGCGTGCGTCTGGTGTTTTCAGCACTGCTATCGCGATAGCTGACAATAAAGCGGTTGTAGTGGCCGTGGGACGCGATGCTGCCCAGCCGCACCCTGGGTGCGTCCGACGCAGTAGAAGTGGTGCTGGTCAACGCGACAGGCAACCCTAAAACGAGAGTGATAATCCATGTGTAGGGCAGCGAAGTAAGGTAACTCATAGGGATAAGCTCCTTTACTGAATTAAGGTTCGGTAGTGTTACATACACGGTATTGCTGAAAAGCTTAACAGGGGTCGTTAAAAACGACCATACGCCCAAAATGATTTCCATTGTAAATTATGAATTCATCATAAAGGGACAATAAGTTAAGGAATCCCTGATCAATGGATG
>JAAXIA010000028.1 GCA_012270595.1 Rhodanobacteraceae bacterium
ACTTCGGTGGTGTACGCAAAGGCAAGTGTGGTCGAGGCGCTGCAGGAAAGGTTGCTGTTTTTGGCCTCTTAAAAAGAGGTGGAAAGGTTTATACAGCCATTATTCCAAATGCCAGGACAGAGACACTGCTACCGATTATCGAAGATCATGTGGAGCCAGACAGTGTTGTGTACACAGATACCTTTAGGTCTTATAACGCTTTAGATGTCAGTGATTTCCACCACTGGAGAATTAATCACTCAAAAGTTATTTGCCGACAAGCAGCTACTTCATCACCTAAAATTTAGATCATCGGCAATTTTTATCTATACTTTCCAATATGGCTCACCCGTCATCCCAATGTCGTACCAGCGCGCTTGATTACCGCAATACGCGCCCTATAAGCGCGGCAGTAAAAGTGCTCGCGTCCGCACAGAAAAAAAGCGCCATCACCAATGGAAATGGGAACCTGACTGCCTTGCCTGATGCCAACACACCACCACTCCAGCCGGAACCAACCACTTTTCCAACGCAAGGTAGCCGTTCACCGACAGCGCTTTTCTATGCCCTGTATCAGGGAGACTGGGCGGTGGCAAACGAATTTTCCGGAGAACTGCGCATCTGGCCACAAACACAATTGGCTGCGATCTACCTCAAGCTCCTCGCACCAGAACTAAGCACTGCGCGACAATGGTTACTCCGACATGGTCTGCACGCCGAAGCGCAGCTTGCTTCCACACCTGGCACCAGGCAAAAAAACGTAGCTGCGGGCAAAACAGGGGTTGATCCAGCACCCACCGAACACGTTACCGTGATGGGTCAACGCCTGTTTGATGCCTTAGTGCAGCAGCTTCCACTTGCCTCTGCGGCATTACAGGACCTGCTCGATGCCAATGCCACACCCTCCGGTGCTGGTCTGCTGACGCTAACGCTCAAGAGCCTGCGTGACGCAGGAGAGAACTTACATCTGCCACTGACCATGCTTGATCGGGGAGCAGACCCCTTTGCCAGTGATACGTGGGGGCTAACTCCGCTCCATCTGGCTGCCGAGTTAGGTCACCACGCTTTGCTACACGCCTTGCTGACGCAGGGATGTAACCCCAATGCCCGTGATGCCTTTGGACGAACACCCTTATGGATTGCACTCAGACATGGTAGCCAGGCAAGGGCGCTAGTACATGAACTGGTGCTCTACGGTGCCGATGCTGAAGCCATCGACGCCAATGGCGAAACACCGCTCGGCCTGGCACAGGACTATCCAGACATTGAACATTTACTGAACTGGGGGCAATGGTCACGACCGCTTCGCCCATTGCGCGCCGACGATCTGCCCGCTGCCGCTCGCATGGGTGCTACGGTGGCGGTAGATCGCCTGCTAGAGTTGGGTTTCCCGGCAAACACCACTGACCTGCACGGAGCCAGTGCGCTTCTGCACGCCTGTAACCATGGTCATCACGACATTGCCACCGCGTTAATCGTGGCAGGTGCCCACACCACGCTCGCCACGAACAAGGGCATCACACCACTGGCCGCAGCCATCGGCTCAGAGCACACGACATTGCTGACGCTCTTGCTTGACCATGGTGTGATAGTCGATCAGCGCCTGCCAGAAGACGCCACTGCGCTGATACTGGCTGCGGCACTGGGCCATGCGCATCTCGTCGAAAAGCTATTGCATGCAGGTGCTGCCATCAGCGCGGTGGACGCACACGGGTGCAGCGCGCTACACGCTGCCGCACGGTTCGGCTTCGAACATTGCAACAGCCAGCGCACGCGACAGCTTTTTGACGTGCTAATCACGCACAAAGCGGAAATCAACCACACTGATAATGATGGAAAAACCCCGCTGCTGCATCTGCTTGGCGCACTGCATGGCCCAGGTAGCCACTGTCATCCCAACCACCTTGCTGCACTGGTGCCGGTACTGCTGAATGCCGGGGCGGCACTGGAACATACCGACCGAAACGGCATGAGCGCGCTGCACGCATGCGCTATGCACGCGTTATTACCAGCGGTACGGGTTCTGCTATCGTCAGGGGCCAGGCGTGACACGCGCGATGCCTTCGGTCGCACACCGGCAGATGTGGCGCGCCAGCTCGGCTACGTAGACATCGCCCATGAACTAGAGACCCGCCACCACAGCACGAACCAGAACATGCCCAGTGTGCAGCAAACCTTGCGCTGGTCAGCAGATCCTTAAAGCGGTCACATATGCTTTACCATCAGTCGTCTTCCAGAGACCAGCGCACCACTTCTCCGCTACGCAGCGGCTTGCAGCGACTGTTGTCAGCCAGCAGATAACTCTCAGGAACCGTCCAAGGCTTACGTTCAAGAACGATACGCCCAGTATTGCGCGGCAAGCGATAGAAATGGGCACCATGAAAGCTGGCGAAGGCCTCAAGTTGATCCAGGCGACCGACCTGTTCAAACGCTTCTGCATACAGTTCAATCGCCGCATGCGCAGTATAAATGCCAGCACAACCGCAATCAGACTCTTTGTCTGCACGCCGGTGCGGTGCGCTATCGGTTCCCAGAAAGAAATGCGGATCGCCGCTCGTCGCCGCCGCCAGCAGCGCCCGACGATGGTTTTCACGCTTCAGGATGGGAGCGCAGAAACGATGGGGGCGAATTCCACCCTGAAACAATGCGTTGCGATTGAGCAGCAGATGATGTGCGGTAATGGTGGCAGCAACACGGGCTGGTGCGCCACGCACAAAATCCACCGCATCAAGGGTGGTGATGTGCTCCAGTACCACCCGCAGGCGAGGGAAACGGGCAAGCAGTGGCAGCAGATGACGTTCGATAAACACCGCCTCGCGGTCAAAAATATCAACCTGTGGATCATTGACCTCACCGTGCATGAGCAGCGGCAGGTCATACTTTTCCATCACCTCAATCACAGGGTAGACCTGCGACAGATCGCGCACCCCCGCATCGGAGTTGGTGGTCGCTCCCGCCGGATAATACTTCACCGCGCACACGACCTGGCTCTGTGCGGTGCGAGCAATTTCCTGGGCAGAAGTGTTACCGGTGAGGTAAAGCGTCATCAACGGCTGGAAGTCTGTTTCTGGTGGAAGACCAGACAAAATACGCTGCCGGTAAGCCTCGGCCTGCGCCAGCGTGGTCACCGCAGGCCTTAAGTTGGGCATGATAATCGCACGCGCAAAGCGCCGGGCACTATGCCCCACCACTGCGGCAAGCATGTCTCCATCACGCAGATGGAGATGGAAGTCATCGGGACGGGTGATAGCAAGGCGCATAGTAGTCAGCATCATTCATTGGTCTTGGGGCAAGGCTGCCGTGGGGAAACGTGATAACGCGATGGCAGCGATGGGCCATCGACAGATCAGCCTTCGTGCAGCCAGCGCGCCACATCCAGCGCATAATAACTAAGAATGGCATCGGCACCAGCACGCTTGCATGCGGTAAGTGCTTCAAGCACCATAGCTTTTTCGTCCATGAACCCTTGTTGTGCCGCGGCTTTCAGCATTGCATATTCACCCGATACCTGGTAGACAAAAGTAGGGGTGCCGAAGCGATCTTTGACCCGGCGAAGCACATCCAGACAGGATAAAGCGGGCTTGACCATTACCACATCGGCCCCTTCAGCTAAATCCAGCTCAACCTCGCGTAAGGCTTCATCGCTATTGGCAACGTCCATCTGGTAACTGTATTTCCCGCCACTGCCAAGATTAGCCGCTGAACCCACCGCATTGCGAAATGGACCATAGAAAACCGATGCATATTTAGCCGAGTAAGCCAAAATGCGGGTGTCGGGATAGCCGGTCTTCTCCAGTGCTTCGCGGATACAGCCAATACGGCCATCCATCATATCCGACGGTGCCACCATGTCGATGCCCGCGGCCGCCTGCGCCAGCGCCATCTTGACCAGTGCCTCCACCGTAGGGTCGTTCATGACCTCGCCACCGGCATCGATCAGGCCATCTTGGCCATGTGTGGTATATGGATCCAATGCCACATCACCAATCAGCCCCAGTTGCGGATAACGCGCCTTCAACACGTGCACGGCACGATGTAGCAGATTATCAGGCTGCCATGCCTCACGGGCATCATCACTCTTCGCCTTCTGCTCCGGCACGGGAAACAACGCCAGTGCTGGAATGCCCAGATGCACACATTCACCAGCCAGTTCCAGAAGCTTGTCGATGGAAAGGCGTGCCACACTGGGCATAGATGGCACCGCTACGCAACGCGCCTCGCCCTCGATCACGAAAGCCACCATAATCAGGTCCGTCACCTGAAGACTATGTTCACGCATCAGTGCACGGGAGAAAGCATCGCGGCGCATCCGACGCATACGGAGAGCAGGAAAACGCATGGCAACAGGCTCTTTCACTCTGGTAGTGTGGCTCCTAAGTGTAGTCGCTCAAACCTGATCTGACACCTCAGGAATCTCTGATCTATTCAGAGTCG
>JAAXIA010000183.1 GCA_012270595.1 Rhodanobacteraceae bacterium
TTGTAGTAGCGCGGTTGTTTTGCCTGCGTTCATTGCTGAATAATAGAAATAAAGCTTGGCCATGTCTGTTCCTGTCGCGCTTGGGTGAATGGTGGTATGGCATAGCTACCACGATTGTTTATTTTAAGTGCTAAGTGGTGCGCTGATTTGCTGCATCATCAGGAGTGCAACAGGCTCAGTTTCATATCAGCTTTTCCGCCTTCAGCTCACTTTTTATGCAGGCGTAATAGATGGGAGCGGCGACGAGTCCCGCGAGGCCAAAGGCGGCCTGCATGATGAGCATGCTTATCAGCAATTCCCAGGCATGCGCATGGATACGGTTGCCTACGATGCGAGCGTTTAGAAAATATTCAAACTTATGGATAAGCACCAGGAAGCCCAGTGCCGTTACGCCCACCCATAGTGATACTGACAATGCTGCGATGGTCGCGGCGGTATTGGAAACCAGATTACCAACAACCGGGAGTAAACCTGTCACAAAGCTTAGCATCACCAGGGTCTTGGCCAGAGGCACTTTAATGCCGCAAAGTGGTAACACCGCGAGCAGGAAAATGCCAGTAAACACCGTATTGACGAGCGCAATCTTGACCTGGGCGAAGACGATGTGATGAAACGCTTTAGCCAGGCGATCGCAGCGCACCATCAGAGCTTCGGCCAGCGGTCCATGGTGGTGTGCAGGGCGTGCCTGGTTAAGCGCTATAAGGCCACCCAATATGAAACCTATGATGATATGCACCCATATCCGGGCAGTTTCTGCACCGATGAGCTGCAAGCCAGCAGCGTGCTTGTAGGTTAGGTGCATCGCCATCTGGCGGAGCTTGTCGGCGCTGTCGGGAAGGTGCGCACTAATGATTGCAGGAAGCTGTTGGCGTGCTTTTTCCACCAAAGGCATCCATTGCTTGTGCCAAAGCAATTCGGGACTGCCGATAGTATTACGGAGAAAGCTCACTGAGCCAAATACCAGCATCATGAGCACGCCTACCAATAGCGTTCCTAGTACCGCTACGATGATCACCCGTGCGCGCCTGCCGTGGATGCGCCGTTCCAGTATGGGTGCTATGGCCTGTACCAGCGCATAAACCAGAAGTCCTGCCAACAGGGCGGACAGCAGGTGTAGCCATAGAGTCAGTAGTAGGGCAATACACGCAAGCACCATGCTGGTGATACGTATAACAAGACTATGGGATGAACGATGCGGCATAGCATAAGGTCCTGACGCCAGGCGTTCTTGAGCGAACGCTAAAGGGAGGCCTCGTGGTTATCGGAAGGTGGTTATCGGAAGATAAAAAACACGATGTATTCCTTCAAGTGGGTTTAATCGGTAGTGCATAATCTGCGTGTTATCAGTGCATTATATCAAGGACCATACTTGTGACGCGGGGTGGGGACTGGCACACATGCCTGTTTTCCCCAAGGTTTATCCGGATAATCGTCTACTAGGCTGGCTTGTATCCTTCTTGCTTGAGCGCCCGCGCAGTGTCTTGTTCCGATGGCGGCGTGCGTTACCATCCTTCACCTTGGATAAGGTGAGGGCCTGCCGTGCCTTAATATAATATGTTTGCCTGGGTGCCTGCGGGCACCGCTGGTTTCATGAAAATTCAAACCGCGAGATATCTTATGCCTTTTTCGTCACTCCGTCGTTTTTCCCTGCCTTTTGCCATCTTGCTGTTTCTGGCTGCCTGTCACCAGAACATGCCGCAGGCGGCGCTTAAAAAGTCCTTGCAGCTTGTCAAGGCTGCCGATTTCGCTGGCTATTGGGCGCAGGCTTTGCCGCCTGCAGACTACGCCAATATACGCGCTGACTGGCAGCAGTTGCAACAGCCCTATCGACCATTGAGCACTGATCAAGAACTAGGCTTTGAACAGTTCATGCACAAGTTCACCATGCCTGCGGCAAAGGCCCAGTTGTACCGCCAGTTGCAACCACAGTTGCTGAAAATACAGAAGAAGTATCAGAGCCAGATGCCGGTACTGATCGGGATTGTTCAGGTTGTAGCCAGTTCAGGCATTGCGAAATCACGGCTGCTTACTCCTGCGCAGAAAAAACAGGTCGAGCAGGTATTGGTGGATGCGTTGATACCCTGGTTACGCAAGGCGCAGTGGTTTGATCAGGCCAAAGCAAAGCAGGCAGTTGGTGTTGTGGTGGACACCGTGCGCCAGCTTAAGCTCAAGAAACTGGATGATTTGCACACGCAGAACTTCGATATCAGTATGAAGCGCTATGCCGATCTTTTCATTGGTATCAAGAAGTTGCTGGCGATTTATGGTCTGTCTGTTGACGATGTGCTTGATTCAATCAGGTTCCGCTCGGCACACATCAAGGACAGTAAGGCATGCCTTAAGTACAGCTACGTAGTACTTGGCAGGACGTTCCATGGTGCGATGCAGATGGAGAAAATAAGGGATCATTGGTACAGCACAGCGCTTCTTAACGACTTGCGAAAGCGCCACCAGGCGCTGGTGCAGCGCCGTGCCACAGTGGCGGCGGCTACGCTGGGCACACATCATAATGTGCCGCAGCAGAGTCACGCCGGGGTAAAAAGCACGGTCAAGACGCGGTAAGTCTAAGCCAGAAATGATCGTTAAACGATGTCGATTAGGGATAGAAAAACCTTGAATTCTCAGCCGCGTCAACACGTGCCGTGGTGGGTTCACACCGGTGGCCGCTTGCTAAGGCCCTGGGTACGCATCCGGCGCGAGCCTGCTGAACCTTCCAGCCTTCTGGAGCTGGACACGCCGGTTTGTTACGTGATTGAGCACGATAGCCTGTCTTACATGCAGATTTTGTCCTGGGCTTGTCGTGACGCTGGTTTGCCCAGTCCGCTAGGCGGATTGAACGGAACCCGACAGCGCGCGCTGTTGACGCTTTTGCGTCGAGATGGGCGGTCATTTGGGCGCATTCGCCATCTCTCATCAAACAAGCCGTGGATACAGCTGGTGCGGCTCCTGAAAAACTGTCCTGAAGGTGATATCCAGCTTGTACCGGTGTCGATTTTTATCGGTCGTGCACCTACGCGCGAGTCGAGCTGGTTTAAGGTGCTTTTTTCGGAAAACTGGGTGGTGGTAGGGCGCTTCCGTCGCTTGATTGCCTTGCTGCTTAACGGCCGTAATACCGTGGTGCAGTTCTCCGCACCAGTGTCACTGCGCGCTGTGCTGAAGGAGGCAGGGGAAGCGCACCCCGGACGTTTTGCACGCAAAATTACGCGGCAGCTACGCACGCATTTCCGGCATATCCGTGCAATGGTGATTGGCCCTGATCTTTCGCACCGCCGTACCGTGGTCGATACGGTGCTAAGTACTGCGTCGGTGCGTAGTGCGATTGCTGCTACTGCCGAGAGAAAAAAAACCAGTCAGACCAAGGTGTGGCGTCAAGCACGCAAGATGACCCTGGAGATTGTTGCGGACTACTCGCATCCGCTGGTGCGCTCGTTATCGCTACTGCTTCCGAACCTGTGGAACAAGCTCTACGATGGCATCACTGCGCACCATTTTGACAAGGCCCGCCACGCCGCGCATGGTCATGAAGTCATATACGTACCTAGTCATCGCAGCCATGCTGATTACCTGCTGCTGAGTTATCAGCTCTACATAACCGGTGTGGCAATCCCGCATATTGCGGCAGGGGTGAACCTGAATCTGCCTGTCATCGGTTCAATTCTGCGCCGTGCTGGTGCTTTTTTCTTGCGTCGCAGTTTCGTAGGGAACGCGTTGTACACGGTCATTTTCAATGAGTACGTGGCGCAGTTGATAGAACGTGGTGTCCCCATGGAATATTTTATCGAGGGGGGGCGTTCGCGTACTGGGCGCCTGCTGACACCGCGTGCCGGTATGCTCATGATGACTGTGCGAGCCTTTCTTCGCGCACCACGTCGGCCCGTGCTGTTTCAGCCAGTGTATATCGGTTACGAGAAGTTGATGGAAGGCAAGAGTTACATCGGAGAACTTTCAGGAAAACCCAAACAAAAGGAGTCCTTGTTGAGTCTCTTTAAGGGGCTTAAAGTGGTACTGCGCCAACGTTATGGTAGTGTGACATTGAATTTTGGTGAACCCATTGCGCTCAATTCGTTACTGGATGAGGCGCATGCTGACTGGCGCAGTAGCGGCAAAGATCCTGCTGTCAGACTACCTTGGCTGAATAGCGTTGTCGATCAGCTTGCGCAAAAAATCCAGGTGCATATCAACCGCGCCGCCGATGTAAATCCGGTTAATCTGCTGGCCCTTACCTTATTATCTGCGCCCAAGCACGCGATGGCCGAGAACGATTTACTGAGCCAGCTTGCGCTGACCAAGGAACTACTGGAAGAACTGCCCTACTCAGATCGCATCACCCTGACACCGTTAAATCCTGCAGAAATCATTGCCTATGGCGAGCATATGGGCTGGATTGGCCGCAACACCCACCCACTTGGTGACGTACTTCATGCTCAGGGTGAGAAGGCGGTACTACTGAGTTATTTTCGTAATAACGTATTGCATTTGATGGCTACCGCAGCATGGGTGGCGTGCTGTTTTCTCAACAACCGCCGGATGAGCCGCCCTTCCATCCTGCGCCTGGGCAAGATCATCTACCCATTTATCCAGGGTGAGTTATTTCTGCCCTGGGATGAGGAAGGTTTTGTATCCGGGTTGCAAGACACCATCGCCTTTTTCATTAAGCGAGGCCTGCTGGAAACCAGCAAGGCTGGCCGTGTACTGGAACGTGGCCCCGGACAGGACGATGCCGCATTCCAGCTAAAAATCATTGCCTGCAGTCTGATTCAGGCATTTGAGCGCTACTACATTGCTATTGCCATGTTGACCAGGCATGGTCCGCATGCCATCTCGGCGGCAGAACTGGAAAAAGCCTGTACCCTGGTTGCGCAGCGACTGAACCTGCTCGATGCATTGTCCGCACCGGAGTTTTTCGATAAAGCCCTGTTTCGTGGTTTCATCCAGAAACTGCATGAGCGCCGTGTGGTGTGGACTGACAGTAACGGAAAACTAGACTACCATAGCGCATTGCAAGACATTGTGCGTGATGCACGAACCATTCTGGCGCGTGATATGCGCCACTTGATACTGAAAATTACCAGTAATGAAGGAAAAGAACTGTCGCGTCCTTAAGGCAAGTGAAAGCAGTAAGGGCTGTGGTAGCGGATGACACGATGCACGAGGATGGACGGTAGGGAGAAAGAGTGCAAAAATGCGCCTTGATACTCTGCCAAGCCATGAGCCATGAGAGAGCCATCGCATACGCACTTTGGTTACCGTGACGTTCCGGTTGCCGAGAAGCAGAAACTGGTCGGGGGGGTCTTCAGTTCGGTTGCACATCGCTATGATCTGATGAACGACCTGATGTCCTTTGGCATGCATCGTTTGTGGAAACGTCATTTTGTGGCAAGTAGCGGTGTAAGGCGAGGGGATCGGGTGCTCGATCTGGCCGGCGGTACCGGCGATATTGCCTTGCTACTCCAAAGTGTCGTCGGTCGTGAGGGTGATGTAGTGGTCGGCGATATCAACGCGGCGATGCTTGGCGTAGGTCGCGACCGGATGATTGATCGCGGTTTGGTAAGCGGGATCTACTGGGCACGGCTTAACGCCGAATGCCTGCCTTTCCCCGAGGCCAGTTTTGATGCCGTCAGCATCGCTTTTGGTCTGCGTAACGTCACCGACAAGGAGAAGGCTCTGGCTGCGATCTACCGCGTACTCAAACCCGGTGGGCGCGTGTTGGTGCTGGAGTTCTCACAGGTCAAAAGTGAACTGTTAGGCAAACTCTACGATTTTTATTCTTTTGAAGTATTGCCTCGGCTAGGGCGCTGGGTTGCTGGCGACGGCGACAGTTATCAGTATCTGGCAGAGTCTATTCGCAGGCATCCCAGCCCGGAGGTACTCAAAGACATGATGGAGAATGCCGGGTTTGTGCATGTTGCCATACGCAATCTGCTTAACGGCGTCGTGGCCATACATCGGGCATACAAGCTGTAAGTAATGTCGCGGTGCTTAATTTTGTGTATGGCGATGTGTTTGGTCTTAAGTAAGTGGTGATAAAGTTTTGTATATGATGTATGTAGACTGAACCCTTTTAGGGTTCAGTCTCGTGTCATGACCGGAGGATTATGGTCGGACTTGTAGGAAAGTGTGTCATTCCGGCACATGATCACGGCATGGACTGCTTTTTCCCATCAGCATCTGTGAGATAGCTATGACTGAAGAAACCAACCCAACAGGAACGACTGGTAAGAAAGTTTCCGTCACTTCCGTCGATACCCCCGGGGGTACCGATACACCCACCGATCCGACCCGTCGCCGCCTGCTTGGTGGCATGGCACTGGCCGGTGCCGCTCTGGCGACTTCCTGTCACTCCTCGTTGCAGAGAGGTACCAAACCGGGTGGCGCTGTAACGGGCAGCGGTGCAGCAGGCAAAAAGGGTGTATCTTCTGCTGCCCTTGATGCAGCGTTACGTGAACATATTCGTCACGTGGTCGTAATCTACGCCGAAAACCGTAGTTTTAATAATCTATTTGCCGATTTCCCTGGACTCGAAAGCCCGCTTGCCGCACTCAAACCCGAGCAGTATCGTCAGATTGACCGCGATGGCAAACTACTGAAGGAGTTGCCTCCTGTCTGGCACGGCATGGTGCCACACAAGCAGGTGGTCGACCATCGCAGCTGGCATGTCAAGGAACATGAAATAACTGGCCTTCCCAATGCACCGTTTGTGCTAACGGCGGCTAATGGTCACCCATTACCGCAGGGTGTGGTCACGCGCGACCTGTGGCATGTTTTCTACGAGAATCAGCGGCAGATTAATGGTGGCAAGAATAATGGCTTTGTCGCCTGGGGTAATAGCGGGGCGCTGGTCATGGGTTACTATGCGAACATGGACAGTAGCTTTCGCTTGTGGAACCTGGCACGGCAGTACACACTCTGCGATAACTTCTTCATGGGTGCTTTTGGTGGATCCTTCCTCAACCATCATTATCTGGTTGCTGCGCGACCGGGGCGTTATCCGGGGGCCGACAAGGATCCGCTTAAGAGAACATTGATTGCACAACTGGAAGGTGATGATCCTACCGGCATCCTGTTGAAAGAGGCCCCCGATTCGCCACCTAGTGCCATGCAAGGCCCTCCTAAAACGGCCGGTTCTACGAGATTGACACCGGATCTGTGGGCGGTCAACACCATGAGCCCGCCCTACGCGCCAGCTTTCAGTACAGATCCGAATAACCCCTCGCTGGCTGATCCGAACAATCTCCTTACCTTGCCCCCGCAGGCGCATACCACCATTGGTGACCAGCTCAGTGTCAAGGGTATTGACTGGGCCTGGTACGCTGGTGGTTGGCAATTGGCACTGGATGGTGGTGGTGCTGGCGGTGTGAGCAAGGAGTTTCCGCAAAGTCCCAACTTCCAGGCACATCACCAGCCATTTAACTTCTTTAAGGCTTTTGCTCCAGGAACGGCTGCCCGCACTGCGCATTTGCGTGATGGCGGTGTGGGTGATATAGCCAAAACCAATCACCTGATCGCCGACATCGAAGAGGGTAAACTGCCGGCAGTCACCTTTTATAAACCGCAAGGCAACCTCAACATGCACGCGGGTTATTCTGATGTTGATTCCGGTGATCGCCACATTGCGAGGGTGGTTGATGCCTTGCAAAAAAGCGCACTTTGGTCACATACCATGGTGGTGATCACCTTTGATGAGAATGGCGGTTGGTGGGACCATGTGGCCCCACCTAAAGGGGACCGCTGGGGGCCGGGGTCACGCATTCCTGCGTTGGTCGTGTCACCGCACGCTAAACGTGATTATGTGGATCACACCATTTACGACACCGGCTCCATCCTGCGGTTCATCAATCGTCGCTTTGGGCTGGACCCGCTCCCCGGTTTGGTGGCGCGCGAGCAGGCCATGCTCCAGGCCGGAGGCAAGATGCCAGGTGATCTGACTGCAACCCTGGACTTGGGCTGAGCAAGCCGAAAGCGAGGAATATTGATTGTACTTGGGCTACGGCGGTACCTTCGGGTACCGCCGTAGCAGAAAAAATCAAGCTGTTTATTTGCGCAAAGGCTTCTTTGCCGAATTCAATAACCACCTACATACCACAAGGAATCGTTTTATTTGATTGAGCCAGATACTTGTATGCTGTAAAGATATCGGCCTCCACCGGAAAAGTCTTCGACGAAGCCTTGCATTGATATTCAATATTAGGGAATCGTCCTGTTCCTTTAGTGGTTGTGTAAAGATAGGAGTAACTCAAAGTGTTGAGTGCGCGGTCGTTCTTGGCTCTGTCAATGGAAGCTAACAGCAGTGTCCCAGGAGCGCAACCACTGTACTCAGCAGACAGAACGACTTTTGTATGTCCAAATGAGAAGGCGCTTATATCTTCGTGAACATAGGCGAAGGACAAAATCCTGGCCGTACAGCCGCCACCCAGATCATGACAGAAGGCACGACTTGATAGCGCGAGCATACAACACAAGGTCAAGCTAAAAACATGCAGGCCACATGCCACAAATCTGGGTCCGTTGCGGGGTTTGCGCATTGAGGCACTGCCATTTAAGTTATAGGAGATCATTTTCATCACTCAACTCCTCATGGTGAGTTTAGGAATCATGGTGAGTTTAGGAAAAATTCTTCGTATCTCGTGATAACCTGCTCAGCGCATTGTCAATCGTTACTAACAGTGCATGCAACTGCATGAATCGTTAACATCCAGGCAAACAAGTCGCTTTAACACCGTTCTGTCATACCTACTCAAACATGCCTAAACATGCTCAAAGCTAACTTACTGCTTCATCGAGGCCAGTTTCACGTGAGCCATAAGGTTCACGCCAGCGCTTTCCTCTCCACAGGCTGACACCGTGGAGCTCACGGCGTAATTCTTTAAATTGATTGCGGCGTTCACATCGCTGTCATGCTCTGCGTCGCAAACGGAGCACTTCCATCGCCGCGCTGAGAGCGGCAGTTTTTCCCGCCTGCGACCGCATGCCGAGCACGTTTTGCTGCTGGCGAACCAACGGCCTTGCGCCTCCCAGCGCCGGAGTGTCGTGATCGACACGCCCAGCGTTTTTGATGCTTTGCCTATGCTAAAAAACCTTCC
>JAAXIA010000079.1 GCA_012270595.1 Rhodanobacteraceae bacterium
CTCCTTGGCTTCCCGCTTGTTCAGGCCAAGATCTGAAAACAGGTGCATAGCCATCTCTGCCTTGGTTAACGCCATTTCACTCTCGCCATCGTGCCATACATGTTTTCTCCAGTGCTGCCACAACATCGTGTACGGACCGACTTGCATCCTCGTCGGTAAGCGTGCGTGATACGTCCTGCAAAATCAAGCCTATAGCAATACTTTTATGCCCTCTTTCAACGCCTTTTCCGCGATAATGATCGAATAGGCGCAGTTCCTTTAGCAATGGGCCAAGGGTATCCCTAACGACCGTTTCAATGTGCAACCAGGTCTCCTGCTCTGGCACTTCGATTGCAATATCGCGACGTACCGACGGGTAGCGTGCCACCAGCTGCGCCTGCGGAATATGTCGATTGAGCAGCGCGGCCAGTGTGACTTCCAGAACGTACACGTCCGGACCCAGTTGCCTGGATGCAGCCAGATTCGGATGCAGGGCACCCAAATAACCCACCGTGACACCATCACGACACACCCGCGCACCACGCCCCGGATGGAGCCAGTTAGGCAGGTCATCGCGATGCAGTGTCCAACGCTGTGGCTCCCCACCCCAATTCAACAACGCATCCAGCTCCCCCTTGATATCGAAGAAATCCAGTGTGCGCGCGGTTTCACCCCACTGTTCAGCGCGCGCCGTGCCAGCGGCAGCCAGCGCCAGACTTGGCGTTTCAAGTGGCACCTGAGCGGAGGCAAAAGTACGCCCGATTTCGAACAGTCTGACACGTTTTTGCTGACGCGCATGATTATGCCGCACAGCTTCCATCAGATTCGGCAAGAGCAAGGGACGCAGCAGCGCCAGATCGCCTGACAAAGGATTGGCAAGTGCCACGGCCTGTTCACAGAAAGACCAGTCAGCCAGTAAATCAGCGGAAACAAAGGACAGATTCACTGCTTCAACATAGCCGCGTGTTGCCAAATGTTCACGCAGACGCAGGGTATCAATGCGTGTTTCCGGTTCGCTCATTAGAGTCAGCGCACCAGCGGGGCTGGCGGTGGGAATCCGGTCATAACCAAAGATACGTGCCACTTCTTCGATCAGGTCTTCTTCCCGTTCAATATCAAAACGACGGCTTGGTGCAATCACTGTCCAGCCTTCGGCAACGGGTGTCACCTGCATCCCCAGCGCGGACAGGATGCGCAGCACCTCAGTATCGCTCACCGCGATCCCCAGCATGCGGCGTAACCGGGCACGTCGCAACCTAACTGGTACGGGCAAAGGTAAGTTGTCCACCTGTTCGGCGACCACCACCGGCCCGGCCTGACCACCGGCGATAGAGAGCAGAAGCTCACTGGCGCGCGCCAGTGCAAGGTGCGGCAACTGCGGATCCACTCCGCGCTCGAAACGGTGCGAGGCATCGGTATGCAAACCGAGCCTGCGCGCCCGCCCCATCACTGCAGCGGGAGCGAAGTGGGCTGCCTCCAGCCAGATCTGGGACGTGGTGTCGGTGACGCGCGAATCATACCCGCCCATCACACCGGCAATAGCCAATGCTCTGCATTCATCGGCAACAAGCACGAATGTCTCATCCAGACTTACCGTCTTGCCATCTAGCAATCTCAGTGTTTCACCCGCACGGGCATGACGCACAACAATGTCGCCCTTAATTCGCGCGTTGTCGAAAGCATGCAGCGGTTGCCCCATCTCCAGCATCACATAGTGGGTGACATCGACCACCACATTGACTGGACGAAGACCGGCCAGACGCAAGCGCTGCGTCAGCCAGTTGGGTGAACACGTAAATGGATCAATACCCTCGATAATACGGCCAAGGTAGCGCGGTGCGTCCTGACCGGCCTCCAGTCGAATGCCACGTCGTGCACTGCCGGCAACCACAACGCTAGCTGGCTCGAGACGCTGCATCTTGCAGTCAAACAAGGCCGCCACATCGTGCGCAAGACCGATCAAACTCAGACAATCCGAACGATTCGGCGTAAGCTTCACTTCGAAGCTGGCATCAGGCAGACCCAGATAGTCACCCAATGCTGCGCCGAGTGGCGCGTCAGCAGGTAGTTCCAGCAAGCCAGAGGCGTCGGCGTCGATACCCAACTCTCTGGCCGAGCACAGCATACCGGACGATTTGACACCACGCAGACTCACCGCGTTGATTTTAGTGCCTGTAGGCAAGCGGCTTCCCACAGTCGCCAACGGCACCTTGATACCCACACGGACATTAGGCGCACCGCATACGATCTGCCATGGCTCATGTTGACCGCTATCGACCTTGCATACCTGGAGGCGATCGGCCTGTGGGTGCTTTTCAGTGGCCACAATCATGGCAATCACGACCCCTTCAAGACCCTCACCCAACACGTTGATGACTTCCACTTCCAGCCCAGCCATGGTGAGCGCATGGGCCAGCCGTGCACGATCAACTGGGACATCGACCCACTCACGCAACCAGTTCTCGGAGAATTTCATCGTGATGTTCCTTGCCGGCTTTACGCAAATTGCCTAAGGAAGCGCAGATCGTTCTCAAAGAACGCACGTAAATCGGTGACGCCGTAGCGCAACATGGCAAAACGCTCAACCCCCAGACCAAAGGCAAAACCGGTATAGCGCTCCGGATCAATGCCGCAGTGGTTTAATACATGGGGGTGTACCATGCCGCAACCCAATACTTCCAGCCAACGCGAACTGCCGTCCCTGAATTCCCAGCGGATATCAACCTCAGCAGAAGGTTCGGTGAAGGGAAAGTAGCTCGGGCGAAAGCGCATCTGGAAGTCACGCTCAAAAAATACACGGATGAATTGCGTCAGAGTCCCTTTGAGATCGGCAAAACTGGCGATTTCATCTACCAGCAAGCCTTCAACCTGGTGAAACATAGGCGAATGCGTCTGATCTGAATCGCTACGGTAAACCTTGCCTGGTGCGATGATGCGAATCGGCGGCTGACGCGCAGCCATCACTCGCACTTGTACTGGCGAAGTATGCGTGCGCAGCAAACGTCCTCCATCAATGTAAAAGGTATCGTGCATGGCACGCGCGGGATGGTGCAGTGGGAAATTAAGCGCCGCAAAATTATGCCAGTCATCCTCAATTTCAGGGCCATCAACACGCTGATAACCCAGTCGCTCAAAGAGCGCAACGATGCGTTCCAGCGTGCGGGTAACAGGATGAATCCCGCCGCGTTCACCATTACGCCCCGGGAGAGAAATATCGACCTGCTCCGAACTGAGGCGGTGCGCCAGTTCGGCCTTCTCCAGCGCAAGCCTGCGCGTCACCAGGGCCTGACTGATACGCTCTTTGATGCCGTTCACCACGGCACCGCGCCGCTTGCGCTCATCAGGTCCTAGCGCACCCAACGACTTCAGCATGGTAGTCACGGCACCATGGCGACCAAAAAATGCGACCCGCAAAGCCTCCAGCGCCTCCAGGCTTTGCGCTTGATCAATACTACTGCGAGCCTTCGTCGCCTGATGCTCCAGATCATCCATCGCTTGAGATCCCGATTCAACCGCCTACACACGATAGCACGGGAGAAAGGCCACCCCGTTTGATCGATGTGCCTCGTTACAATCAATACCTAGGCGGCCAGAGCAGCTTTTGCCTTTTCTGCGATGACACCAAATGCATTGATATCGTGCACGGCAATATCTGCCAGCACTTTGCGGTCTACTGCAATACCCGCTCTGGAAAGACCGTTCATCAGCCGACTATAAGACAAGCCGAACTGACGGGCAGCCGCATTGATACGTACAATCCACAACGCCCGGAATTGACGTTTCTTTTGCTTGCGACCAATATAGGCGTACTGACCAGCCTTGATGACCGCCTGATTAGCTACACGGAATACCTTGCGGCGGGCATGATAATAGCCTTTCGCCCGGCCAATGATCTTCTTGTGATGACGACGGGCAATGACGCCACGCTTTACACGAGCCATGGTCTATCTCCTCACAAGTAAGGCAGCATGCGGACGACCCCTGGGGCGTCACATGACTTAAGGTAAGCCGGAGCACGCAGCTCGCGCTTGAGCTTGGTGGATTTCTTGGTCAGGATATGCGACTTGAACGCATGACCGCGCTTGATTTTACCAGATGCGGTCTTGCGAAAACGTTTCGCCGCCGCCCGGTTGGTTTTGATCTTGGGCATACATTATGCTCCACGAATAGGGTTAGGCCCCTGTTTTTGACTGATTCGGCGGCGGCACGATCACCGCTCTTTCCATCCTGCCGATATCCGCACACGGCCCATTCCGCTGGACCTAGCTCGCTATCGTACAATTTATCATCACTATTTGCAAGCGTGGCACAAGCTTCGCCTTGCGCGAAGGCGCTTACTATGCCCCACTTCTGGAAGGAATGGGGCAATATGCTTACTGTTTCTTTTTAGGCCCGATCATCATAACCATCTGCCTCCCCTCAAGTCGTGGCAGGGACTCAACCTGACCATTTTCAGCCACATCTTCCTGGATCTTTCGAACCAGGTTCTGACCCAGATCTTGATGTGACATTTCGCGGCCACGAAAGCGAACAGTCACCTTGACCTTG
>JAAXIA010000055.1 GCA_012270595.1 Rhodanobacteraceae bacterium
AGCTGGAGCAGTATCGGTGACGGTCCCACCGACAGCAAATTCACGGGTGATATTTATGCTCTAAAAGTCGATGCGGCAGGTAATCTCTACGTAGCGGGTAGCTTTAGCAAAAACAGCAAGCAATTTGTTGCAAAGTACAACGGCTCGAGCTGGAGTAGTATCGGCTCAGGACCCACTGGCGCCGAGTTTAATGGTGATGTTAAGGCACTGGCTTTTGGCAAAAATGGTGTGCTCTACGCGGGCGGCAGCTTTAATACAGGTGGAAACAGGTACGTTGCCGCATACAACCCCACCAACACTACCTGGAGCAATGCGGGTTCTGGTCCCAGTAGCAAAAAGTTTAGCTCGAATGACATCCTCGCCATGGTTTTTGATGCGACGAGAAATAAACTCTACGCTGTTGGCGGCTTCCAGACTGCAAGCAAGAACTACCTGGCCGAATACGATGTTGCCGGTAGCACCTGGTCCGATAAAGGTTATGGTAAATCCGGTAGTGACTTTAATGGTGATCTTCGGGCTTTGGTTTTATCGGAGGCGGAGGGGAAGCTCTATGTGAGCGGGAATAATACTCTGTCGGGCACAAGCAAACGTTACGTTGCCGTATACGATATCGGGGGCGATGCTTGGAGCAGTATCGGCTCAGGCCCCGAGAGTAGTGGATTTGAACTTAAAGTTAACGCACTTGCGCTGGGTTCGGCTGGTGCCAGTAAGCAGCTTTATGTCGGTGGCAATTTTACGAAGGGAGGTTATACCTACATTGGCAAATATGACTTCGGTAGCTCTACCTGGTCCAACATGGGACCGAACACAGGTAATCAATTCAGAGGAGCAGTTTTATCTTTGACCCTCGATACGGAAGGAAGGCTTTATGCTGCTGGGGAAATAACCGCTGCCGGCCGCGGCGCCAGCAAGTATGTTGCCCGCTATAATGGCAGCAGTTGGGAAGGTATTGGAACTGGACCCAGTGCTACGCCATTTGGCAATAAAGATATCAATAAGATCATCACTGCCAATATATTGACCGCAGTGAGCCTGTAAGTGACTTGGTGGGACCTGGTGACATAGTTGCTGATGGGGTGGGCCTCTATCTATCAAAGAGACTCACCCCATCGCGTTGTTCATGCTTGAGATAAGCCACAGGGGACTTATTCCATTCCTTGGTGGAATGGGCGGCTTATCCAGCGCGTAGCGCGCAGATAAACCGCTGGAGGAGGGTCATGGCATGGCCGGAGTATCCTTTTTTTAAAGGTCAGGGCGTCGTCTCACTTGGACGACGCGCACCTCGCAGTGTGAACTTAAAACGTGGTGCGAATAATGTTACTTTTATCCAGTCAGCATGCCATTTCGCTATTGCGTCACCGGGCGTTTATGGTCTTCTGGCTGGCGCGTGTGGCGGCTAGTTTCGGTTTTCAGATGGTATCTGTCGCGGTGGGATGGCAGATTTACGCCATTACTGGGCGGGCCTTTGATCTAGGTCTGATTGGCCTGGTACAGTTTTTGCCTTCCATCGTACTAGCGTTACCGGCGGGCCAGCTGGCCGATCAGGTGGACCGGCGGCGTGTGGTGTTGGCGACGTTGTCACTGGAGTGCCTGGGTATCGGTGCGCTGGCCATGCATACTTTGCAGGGGCATGTTCACGAACACCTTATTTTGCTGCTGGTGTTTGTTATTGGGATTGGCAAGGCATTTGAATGGCCATCATTACAATCTCTGCTGCCGGCACTGGTGCCGTCGAGCCTGTTACCGCGCGCGGTGGGGATGAGCAGCTCAGCCTTTCAGGTCGCCACCATGCTGGGGCCAGTGCTGGGCGGGCTGTTGTATGTCGCCGGCTCCGGCGTGGTTTATCTGATAGCCGCCCTGTTGTACCTGATGGCCGCTGTCATGATGGCCTGGCTGCGCTACGATCACATACCGTCATCACGTGAGCGTATCTCGTTTAAAAGCCTGTTCGCGGGCCTGCATTTTATTCGTGGAAATAAAGATGTGCTGGGCGTGTTATCGCTGGATTTGTTCGCTGTGCTGCTTGGTGGAACGACAGCGCTTCTACCGATCTTTGCCAAAGATATTTTGCATACCGGGCCCTGGGGTTTGGGTCTGCTTCGCGCAGCCCCCGCAGTGGGGGCCTTGTTGGTTTTACTGTGGCTAACACGATACGAAGTGCAACGTCATGTAGGTATGGTGATGTTCGCCTCGGTCGCCGGTTTTGGTGTGGCTACCCTGGTGTTTGCCGTGTCCACCGTTTTGTATCTTTCCCTGCTCGCGTTATGCCTGCTGGGTGCGTTTGATATGGTGAGTATGGTGATTCGCAATTCGCTGGTACAGCTTGATACCCCAGACAGGCTGCGCGGCCGCGTTAATGCGGCGAACTCAATTTTTATCAATGCATCCAACCAGATCGGCGAGTTCGAATCTGGCATGGTCGCGGCGTGGTTAGGTGCTGTGGGAGCGACCATTGTGGGCGGCATTGGTACGCTGTTGGTGGTCGTTTTGTGGATGGAACTATTTCCGACGCTACGCCTGCGTCAATCACTGCACAGGAGATCCGCTTCTGGCAAGCTCATTCAACAGGTTAATGACCAAATAATCTGAAAATGGTTTGCAGGCTGCCCAAGGCAGCGATCACAATCAAAGTCATGGTCATGATTCTTCTGTTAAGGTTAACGATATCCGTTTTTAGCGCCTGAAACGTGACGTCAATCCTGGCATCCAGCCTGTCGATTTGTTGGTCAAGCTTGGTATCCAGCCTGTCGATTTGCTGGTCAATCCTGGCATCGAGCTTGTCGAGCTTGTCGATTTGCTGGTCAAGCTTGGCATCCAGCCTGTCGATTTGCTGGTTAAGCTTGGTATCCAGCCTGTCGATTTGCTGGTCAAGCTTGGTATCCAGCCTGTCAATTTGCTGGTCGATCCTGGCTTCCAGATCAACCTTTATTCCCCGCATTTCAGCCCTTACTTCCTGCATCTCGTGCTTGATTTCTTGCCTGGTGCCAAGAAGATCGTGCTTGGTGACGAGTTTGCTTTCGGCCAGGGCATAGAATGCCTCAGCCTGTACGGAAGCCTGTTCCTCTGGCATGCCAGCTTCTTTCAGTTTTTTAACGTAGGAATAAGTATCAAGTGCGTACATGGTCACGAGTTTAGTCTGTTTTTAGCCTGGATGGTTGCGAATTAAGTTCATAAACAGTTTATCAAGCCAGCAAGGGGTTGATCTTGTCAGTGCGGATGTTGTACTTCTCCAGTGCCAGGGCTACCTTGTTGGGGTCGACCTTTCCGTTACCAGCCAGGGCTGATAAAGCGGCATGGGCTATCCAGTATCGGCTGATTTCGAAGAAGTCACGTAAGTGTTCGCGGGTGTCCGAGCGACCATAACCGTCGGCTCCAAGAACGGTGAAGGAGCGATCTGCTGGAGTGAAGGCGCGGACCTGGTCGGCCACGCCGCGGATATACTCACTGAGCGCAATAACCGGACCATCGTGTTTAAGCAGGCACTGTGTCATGTAGGGCACTCGCGGCGTGCTGGCATGCGGATGCAAGCGGTTCCACCGCTCGCATTCAAAGCCGTCGCGCGATAGTTCGCTAAAGCTTGGGCATGACCAGACGTCGGCTTTTACCCCAAAGTCGTTTTCCAGCAGGCTGGCCGCCGCCAGTGCTTCGATGACCGCACCACCTGCGGCCATGAGCTGTACGCGGGGTGCTTTGGCTTTACCGTTCCTGTCGCTACCTGCATCATACAGCAGATACATGCCTTTGACGATGCCCTCCTGGCAGCCTTCGGGCATGGCAGGTTGCATCGTATTTTCATTGCTTGTGGTGAGGTAGTAGAAGATATCTTGCTGTTCTTCCATCATCTCCTTGATGCCATGCTGTAACAGCACGGCCACTTCGTAGGCGTAGATTGGATCATAGCTACGGCAATTGGGCACGGTTCCGGCCATCAGATGCGAGGCACAATCGGAATGCTGCAAACCCTCACCAGGGAAGCTGGCGCTGGCCGTTGCACCAATCAAAAAACCGCGTGCACGCTGGTCGCCGGCAGCCCAGATAAGATCACCCACACGACGGAAGCCGAAGAACGAATAGTAGATGAAAAACGGCAGCATCGGCTTGTTGGAGATGGAATAGCTGGTCGCCGCAGCAATCCAGGAAGACATGCCACCTGCCTCGGAAATACCTTGCTGCAATACCTGTCCGTCTGTCGCTTCGCGGTAATACAGTAACTGGTCGGCATCTTGCGGGCGGTATTTCTGACCAAATGGTGCGTAAATACCAATTTGGCGGAACATGCCTTCCATGCCGAAGGTGCGCGCCTCATCGGCAACAATGGGTACGATGCGCTGGCCCAGGTTTTTGTCGCGCAGCAGCAGGTTCATGCCACGCACCAGTGCCATGGTGTTGGAAATCTTGCGCTGGCCTGCGCCCTTGGTGAGAGGGGCGAAGGTGTCCAGGCTGGGCGCGCTGGTTTTTTCGTCGGTAAGACGGCGGCGTGCTGGCAGGAAACCACCGAGTGCACGACGACGTTCCTGCATGTACTGGACTTCAGGCGACGTGTTACCCGGGTGGTAGTAAGGCACTTCATCGAGCTTGTCATCGGGAATGGGGATACGGAAGCGGTTACGGAAATGGCGCACCGCTTCAGCATTCATTTTCTTTTGCTGGTGGGACGGGTTTTCCGCTTCGCCCGAACCCATCCCCATGCCGTAACCTTTGACCGTTTTGGCCAGGATCACAGTAGGCATGCCCTTGGTGTGCACCGCCGCATGGTAGGCGGCGTAGACTTTTTGCGGATCGTGCCCGCCGCGATTGAGGCGCCATATGTCTTCATCGGACAAGCCAGCTACCAGCGCCCGTGTTTGCGGATACTTGCCGAAGAAGTGCTCGCGTGTGTAGGCACCACCGAAGGCCTTGCACGCTTGGTACTCGCCATCAACGGTTTCCATCATGAGTTTGCGTAGCACGCCCTGGCTGTCGCGCTCCAGAAGCCGGTCCCAGTAAGAACCCCAGATCAGTTTGATGGGATGCCAGCCGGCACCACGGAACACGCCTTCGAGTTCCTGGATGATCTTGCCGTTGCCTCGCACCGGTCCGTCGAGACGCTGCAAGTTGCAGTTGATGACGAAGATCAGGTTGTCCAGTCTTTCCCGGGAAGCCAGGGTGATGGCGCCCAGTGTTTCGGGCTCGTCGGTCTCGCCGTCGCCGAGGAATGCCCAGACC
>JAAXIA010000151.1 GCA_012270595.1 Rhodanobacteraceae bacterium
CACTCAATTTTTACGTGTAACTATGGACCGTTTGCGCGATGACCTCAAGTGACTGCCTGATGATGGGCGTTGATGAGTATTGATCCAGCGCCTGAGCCACAGGAACACCCACCAACCAAACCGATACCTCTAGCGCTCATATATGGTCAGCCTGTACTGCACATACCCCAGGATTTGTACATCCCACCAGATGCGTTAGAAGTCGCCCTGAAAAGCTTTGAGGGACCGCTGGATCTGTTGCTATATCTGATTCGTCGGCAAAATCTGGATATTCTGGACATACCCGTTGCCGAAATCACCCGACAATACATGCACTATATTACGCTGATGCACGATGTCGTACAGCTGGAAATGGCTGCCGAGTATCTGCTGATGGCCGCGATTCTGGGTGAGATTAAATCCCGCTTACTCCTACCGCCCCCCCCCCGTTGAGGAAACTGTTGAAGAAGATCCCCGTGCCGAACTAGTGCGACGCCTGCAAGAATATGAGCGTTTCAAGAAAGCTGCCAGGGAAATCGACGCCCTACCCCGACTAGAGCGCGACAGGCGTGTCGTCCGAGCCGCGGTGGAACATCGCCAGGTTATCAAACCGCCACCACTTCCGGAACTTGCGGAAATCGTGCTAGCGCTGAGACACCTACTGGTTCGCGCTGAACTGTTTGATTGCTACGCTATTAAACGCGAAATGCTGAGCGTACGCCAACGTATGAATGAACTGTTAGACTCTTTGAATCACGTGGGCTTTAGCCGTTTTGAAACGCTACTTAACCGCAATGAAGGACGTCAAGGCGTCATCGTCACCTTTCTGGCTATACTGGAACTGGCCAGGGACGCGCAGATTGTTCTTCTCCAGGAAAACCCGATTGCCCCGATTTACCTCAAAAGCCAATAGCAATACCGATCGCATGACAACCGATGCTGCTGCACCATCCTCGCAGAGGGTATCGCATCCGTAACCGATACAGCTCCCTATCTTCCTGGAGGAGGTGCGTGTCGAGAATTTTGGCATGACCAGATGCCAACTTTATTTTCTTATCCATGAACACGGATAACCATCCGGAACCTGACTGGTACCCGCTGGCACTGCGCACCTGCTGTAGCGTCGCTGATATCAGGCCATCCTAACCAGCAACCATATTATTTCGTATTCAGATCAGCTTATGCCGATTGAGCAACTCAAAACAATTATTGAAGCGGCACTGCTTGGTGCCAACCAGCCATTGACAGTGACACAACTAAGTAAACCCTTCAGTCAGAATCAAGAGGTGACTCGCAAACACATCGTCAGCGCACTGGACATGCTCGCCAACGAGTGCCAGAACCGCGGCATTGAACTCAAGGAAGTGGCCTCTGGCTTTCGCTATCAGACACGCCAGGAAGTACTACCGTGGATTTCGCAACTATGGACCGAGCAGGCAAGTCGTTATTCGCTTGCCCTGCTTGAAACTATGGCACTAATCGCCTATCGTCAACCGATCACCTGCCCTGAAATTGAACACATACGTGGCGTTAACGTTTCCCTTGGCATCATCAAAATCATGGAAGAAAGAGAATGGATCCGGATAGTCGGGCATCGTGATACCCCTGGAAAACCCGCTTTATTCAGCACCACTCGAAAATTTCTCGATGATTTCAATCTAGGATCACTTGATGAACTGCCTCCGCTATCTGAAATCCTCGAGATGAAAGATGTTCAGCTGTGCAGCAACACCCAGCCCATGCCAAAGCAGGTCGGTATACCGCCTCTCAAGCTCGAGGGGAAAGGCGAACAAGTCGTCAACCATGAGGCGACAGATCACACCTGCCCCCCACCAGTTACCAACACGCAAGACATCTGAAGGAGTATCGCGCATGACTGCGCCACAACGATCCGTATTAACCCTAAAACGCGAACCACGCGACAAAAAAACCAATGCCCTGGAAGAACGCCTGCATAAGGTGCTGGCCCACGCCGGCTTGGGTTCACGTCGCATGCTGGAAAAACGCATCCAAATGGGCGAAGTCCATGTTAATGGCAACGCTGCACCCACTGGAAGTAGCGTCTGTGCTGGTGATCGTATCATCGTGGATGGCAAACAATATGTGGTATGCACTAAACGCGATGAACAAACTGAAGTGCTTCTCTACCATAAACCCGAAGGGGTGATAACCACGCGCGATGACACTGAAGGCCGCTCCACCGTATTCGAGCAACTACCGCATCTGAAAGGTGCGCGCTGGGTGACCGTTGGACGTCTGGACATCAACACCAGCGGACTGCTACTACTAACCACCGATGGCGAATTAGCCAATGCGCTGGCGCACCCCAAAAATGGACTGGAACGTGAATACCTGTGCCGTATTCATGGCAACGTCTCCGATCAAGCGATCGAAACGCTCAAAGCGGGTGTGGAACTCGAAGACGGACCAGGGCATTTCGAGCATATCACGGTCATTAACCAGAACAATAACCACACCTGGTTACGCGTGGTGATCTGCGAAGGTCGCAACCGTGAGGTACGCCGACTCTGGAATTCACAAGGCTACATGGTCAGTCGCCTCAAACGCGTTCGCTACGGACATATCGAGCTACCTCGTCACTTACGCCACGGCCACTACGAAGTACTGGATGACAAAGCCATCAAAGAGCTACGTCAAGCCAGCGGCTTGTGTGCGCCACAGCCCGCACTCACCTTATGCCCAGTGCTCCATCAACGCCGAACAAACCGCCGCAACCTCACCGAATACCGCCCCAAAAACAATAGTGCCTCAGCCTGGAGCGGAGCCTATCTCGACGAAGCTCGGGAACTACGTGCCTTCGACCGCATAACGAACGAAGAGCCAGCACGCTATGGTAAAAAACCGCGCAGGCATGGTAAGATAGCCAATGGTAATATCGCCCGTTCCACCCCCCCCAACCTTCGCCGGCACCACAAAAAGGGCGTAGCCCCTGGCCAGGAATTACCATCGGTACGCACCTGGTTTGCCGGAGAACATCACGGAGGCAGCCAGGCAGCAGGCACTCAGTACAAAAGTAAAGGCAACAGCAGATTGAGCAGCAGGCGCGGCCAGGGCAAACGACCATTAAATTTGGGTAGTCGCCCGCTACGCGCAAGTCGGGGTAATCATGGTAGCGGGAACCGCTAAGCTGCATCTCTCATCTATGGTTGCCACCGC